>JAKSTK010000056.1 GCA_024402615.1 Treponema sp. | reverse complement strand
GAAGCTGTATAAGGAATAAGGAATACGAATACAATAAGTGATGCTACAACTTTAAGTGGAACTGAATCAAAACGTTTTCCAAAGAAATCTGGCATTGTTTTTGCATCAATATGCTGAGTCATAATACGAGTTCTACGACCAAGAATATTCCATGCAAGAAGAGAACCAATAAAGGCATTTCCAAGTCCTGCCCATGTAGAAGCGAGACCGAAGAGCCAGCCAAACTGACCTGCGTAACCTACGAAAATTACAGCAGAGAAATATGATGTTCCAAAGGCAAAAGCTGTGAGCCAAGGACCAACACCACGACCACCAAGTACGAAACCGTTTACATCAGTTGCATGGCGGCGAGAGTAGATTCCTACGCCAATCATAATAGCGAAGAAAACTACAAGAAGGATAATTGTCATTGCAATCATTTTTGTTTCCTTATGATTTTTTATAATTACTGAAAAAATTCAGTATTAGTTAAAAATTATATAAGAAAAATCAGAATCTAGCAAAAATTTTCTTTAGTTCCGGCCATGAATTTATTACCACGGTCGAATTCGTTGTTGAACATTCCGAAGGAAGTTGCACCAGGGGAGAATACAACAATCTGATCTTCTTTTTCATTTATCTTTGAAAGATTTTCTTTAAGTTCGGTAAATAAAGCTTCCAGACTTGTAAATGGTCCATGATATTTTACTTCTGCTTTATCTAAGCCTGGCAGAAGTTTTTCTGTAGCAGAACCCGCAAGAAAGTATAAGTCATTTACAGGAGATTCTTTATCACAGAGAGTTTTTTCAAGAATATCCAGTTCAAGTCCTTTATCTGTTCCGCCAGTCAAAAGAATTACTGGTTTTCCAAAGGCTTTTGTTGCGGCAGAAGCTGCTTCTGGAACAGTTGCACAGGAATCATTGTAGAACTTAAATTTTGTGCCATTGCTGTTTTTCCAGCTGTGAAAATACTGCAGACGATGATCAATTCCTGTCCACTTTCCGCAAACCTCAATTACTTTTTCTGCAGGAATTCCCATTAAATAGCATACTAAAGCGGCATTCAAAACATTTGTCTTCATGTGGTCGCCTGGAACAGAAAGGCTTTTCAGAATAGTTTCTGCTTCTTCCATTCGTGGAAGAAGTACTTTGCCGCAGAAGTTTCCTTTTTCGTCTTTAGTCTGCCAGACACCGTAACCTTTGCGCAGTCCGTCTTTGCCATAACGAAGAACAGTTGCTTTTGTTTCAGAAGCAAATAAATCGCCCCAGGTTGCAGCATTTTTAGGTCCTGTACCAGGTTCATCTCCGCCGTCATCAAAAATAGAATAGCAGCCTTCATCCTGATCAGCGTAAATCAAGCGTTTGTCAGCAACATAATCTTCCATATTTCCGTACCAGTTTTGATGATCTGGAACAATTTTTGTAATAATTGAAATATAAGGCTTAAGAACTTTTCTGCCCCGTAAATCTGCCAGCTGCCATGAAGAAAATTCAATAACGACTGGTGTATCAAGAGTTACTTCATCAAAGAAGGTGAGAGGACTTACGGTAATATTTCCACCAAGAAAGGCTTTGTAACCGGCTGCGTTAAGTCCATAGTGAATTGCACTTACGGTAGAAGATTTTCCTTTACTGCCGGTAACTGCAATAACTGGTGCTTCTGTAAATCTTAAGAAAATAGAAAGATCTGTTTCGATTGCCTTTGCAGCAGCTAAATATTTATTTCCTTCATATTTAACACCAGGATTTTTAATTACACAGTCTGCATTTTCAAAATCTTCTATTCTATGTTCACCTAAACGGTAAGTAAGACGGCTGGTATCCAGAGTTTTATCTGAATTTAGGCGGTCTACAGTTGGTTTAAGCTGCTCGGGAGTTTTCATATCTGTAGCAATTACATAGGCCCCGTGTTTTAAGAAAAAACGAACTGCTGCTTCGCCACCACCGTTTAATCCAAGTCCCATAACTGTTACTTTTTTATCTTTGATATCTGCAATTGATTTGAATGCACATTTTGAAGAATAAGAATGGAATTCCATAAAGCCTCCAGTAAACCGAACACTGTCAGTTAAAAAAAACAGCCTTCCCGAATAGGGAAGGCTCACTGCCGGGAACCGGGGTCGAACCGGCACGCCAATTGCTTGGCACAGGATTTTAAGTCCTGGGCGTCTACCAATTCCGCCATCCCGGCGAGTAGTTCCATATTATAGGAAATAAAGGTTTTTATCAAGTATAGAGAATTATTGTTTTTTGCTTTGTTATTTTCTATAATTCAGTCATGTTATTATATTATTTACTGGCTTTTGTTATTTCTATGATTCCGTTGATTGAACTTCGCGGTGCAATTCCTGTAGTATTTGGGCTTGTTCAAAATGCACTGGGGGTTGAGGTTCTTCCTGCACAATATATTGTTTCTATTTTTGCTGTGTGTATTGTAGGAAATATGCTGCCTGTACCATTTATTTACTGGTTTGCCCGTAAGTTTCTGGAGTGGGGTGCACAATGGAAATGGAACTGGCTTAGAAAATTCTGTAATTTCTTTCTGGAAAAAGGTGGAAAGGCTGGCGAAAAGCTGCAGTCTAAAACCGGATGGGGAATTTTTGTTGCCTTAATGCTGTTTGTTGGTATTCCTTTACCGGGAACTGGTGCCTGGACTGGAACATTAGCAGCCAGTCTTCTGGATATGAAATTCAAGGACACAATTATTGCAGTAATTCTTGGAGTTCTTATTGCAGGCCTTATTATGATGGCAGGTTCATTTGGAGTATTTTCTGCAATTTTTGCCATTGCCAGATAATACCTTTTGAGGTGAAAAAATGTATCTTTTAGTATTAAAACAATTAACCATTATGCTGGTAATTGGTATTGGTGGTTTCATTTTTGCAAAAATCTTTAAGTGTGGTGATACAGAACAGAAGTTTTTGAGCAAACTGCTTTTGTATTTTATTAATCCCTGCATGGTAATCAATTCCTTTAATAAGCCTTTTGATTCTGCAAAGCTTAAGCTTTTAGGACTTGTAATTCTTATTTCCTTTTTTATTCACGGAATTATGATTGCTATTGCTTTTCTGACTACTCTTTCAAAAAATCCTGCTCACCGGGATTTTAATTTGATTGACCGGGTTGCTCTTGTTTTTACTAACTGTGGTTTTGTTGGCATTCCTTTGATTAACGGTGTATTCGGAAGTGAAGGTGTCTTCTATTTAATGGGATATCTTGTAGTATTCAATTTACTGCTATGGACTTTTGGTTATGCTCAATTTGGCGGTTCTGTAAAAATCCTTAAAATTATTACTAATCCAAATATTGTGGCAATTTGTTTAGGTTTGATTCTTTTCTGCCTTCCAGTAGATATTCCAGAAGCAGTTCTTAAACCAATTTATATGATTGGAGAATTGAACACTGCCACAGCTATGATTCTTATTGGTATATTGTTTGCCAGTTTCAAACTCCCCGAAAAAGCTCCAGCAGCAGAAACAGAAGGTTCAGTTCCTGTAGTAAGCCGTAAGTATTTTATTTTCAGAGTAATTAAAGCCTGCTTTATCAGACTGGTATTTATTTCTATTATTAATCTTGCAATTACAATTGTTCTTTATCAGCTTTTGAGTCTTATTCCCGGAATGGACCTGGAAGTTCTGAAGATTTTCATGTTTGTAATTTACATTTGTTCAATGTGTCCTTGTGGAACTTCAATACCATCTCTGGCTTGTGTTTTTGACAGAGATACTTCTTACGCCAGTCTGCTTATTCCACTGACAAGTATAGGTTGTATTGTTACAATTCCTGCATTTGTAGCCTTAGCAGAATTAATTATTCACTAGGACCGTATTCATCTTCAGAATCTTCAGCAGCCGCCAGAGCCAGACTTGCCAGATCGTCAATGTACTGAGCCGCAGCGGCTTTTTCTTTTGTAGTACCTGCTTCACCAAGAGAAAGCTTCTGTAAGTCTTTTTTATCCTGCCGTTTTTTGTTCAGTTCTTTTGCGTGTAAAAGAATATCTGCCGCTTCTGTTGCCCGTACATGGAGACATTGAGCAATAGCAGATTCTTCCGAGTTTGCAAGATTTTCCAGAGTAGTAAACTGTTTTTGTAAAGCCAGTGCCCGTTTTTCTCCAATCCCCGGAATTTCCAGGAATATGGTCTTTGTGTTTTCTTTTGTACGGAGGGTCTGGTTTCGGCTGGTTGCAAAACGGTGAGTTTCATCTCGTACTCTCTGTAAAAGTCTTAAAGCATCGCTGCGTTTTGGTAAACAAACCGGAGTAGAATTTCCCGGCAGATAAATTTCTTCATCCCGTTTTGCAAGACCTGCAACCGGAATATTCAAATCAAGAGAATTTAAAATGCTTTCTACCGCATTTACCTGACCCAAACCACCATCTATTAAAATTAAATCTGGTAAGTCAGCCTGTTCGTTCAAAAGTCGACTGTAACGGCGGGAAACTGCTTCCTTCATTGAGGCAAAGTCATCAATAAGTCCATCTGTAGTTTTTAAGCGGAAATAGCGGTAATTCTTTTTATCAGGATTTCCGTTGTAAAAGCTGATAAGGGACGCAACCGGCCACTTTCCGCCGATATGGGCAATATCGAAACCTTCAATTCGCACTGGCAGACAATCCAATCCAAGAACTCTTTTTAATTCTTCCATTGCAGGTGTATCGCCACGGTCTCTCAGGCGGCGGACAATATCTTCGTGAGCATTCTGTTTTGCCATTTGAATTGCGGCAATATCTCTTGCAGAAGAACTGCAAACTGAAGAATTTATTGTTTCGGTTGAGTCTGAATTTTCTTTTTCGGTTTCAGCAGCTTCCTTAAGTTGTTTTAAGGCGTGCTCTGTTACTGTAATAATCAGCTGACTGTTAGTTGCGGGGAAGGTTTCGCTTAACCATCTGGAAATATGCTGATATTCATTTGTGTAAGGAATATATATTGCTGGCGGAACGGCTTTTGCTTCTTCGTAGTAAACTGCCATAAATTCACCAATCAAATCATCATCATCGTTAAGACTTTCTACCCTGTAATTTTCTCTTCCTAAAAGTTTTCCGCTTCTGATTTTAAGCACAGTAAAACTAACCAGTTCTCCCTCAGAGTACCAGGCAATATAATCACGGTCATCAGAATCAAAACTTTCTACTATATTCTGATTCTGTAAAACCATAAGTGCTTTAATACCATCTCTCAGGCGGGCGGCTTTTTCAAAGTTCAATTCTTTTGCGGCTTCCTTCATTATGGAAGTCATATGTTGAATAGTCTCTTCACCTTTTCCCTCAAGTAGTCCTGCTATTTCACCGATGTATAAGTTGTAGGAATCTTTAGAAATTTTATTACAGCAGGGAGCCTGGCATTGTTTCATATGATAGTATAAACAAGGAGTCTCTCTGTTTCTTAAGGTTCTGCAGTGGCGTACTGGATAAAGCTTAAAGATAGTTTCAATGAAAGTGTCTAAAGCTCCAACATCAGGAAACGGACCAAAATAACGGGATCCATCCTGAAGAATACGCCGTGTTTTGAAAATTTTTGGGTAATCTTCGTTTGTGATTCTCAATACCGGATAAGATTTACCGTCTTTAAGGTTGATGTTGTAGCGGGGATTATATTTTTTTATAAGATTGTTTTCCAGTAACAACGCTTCGTATTCGTTTGTTGTTGTAATGTATTCAATCGAAGTAGCGCGGGCAACTAAAAGCCTGGTCTTTATGTTTTTCTGACCAGAAAAATATGAAGAGAGGCGGTTCTTAAGATTTTTAGCTTTGCCCACATAAATTACGGTGCCTTCCTGATTTCTCCACAGGTAGACGCCACTAGATAAAGGAGCTTTCAAAGCTGTTTCGTGAAGTATTTCACGAGTAGATTTGGCTGTCATTTGTTATGGTTAAGAATTGTATCAAAAAAGCATTAGTTTTTGTAGTTGCAGTTTCACTTTCTGTTTCTGCACTTTTTGCAAAAGAAGTAATTCTGGGTGGAAAAAATGGCTGGAATGATCTTCAGACAATGGACAATGTTGCAGTAGGAAAAGGCCGCTATGGTTATGACTGTATGGAAATTGCAACAAATGCCTTCAAAGTAGATGAATACACAGACCTTCTTATTAATTTTGAAGACAACAAAACTATTGCTTATGGTGCTTATGATGTAATCTCCAATAATCTTAGACTTTCTACTGAAAGTAAAATGGACAAATATGCCGGTCTTTGCCGTAATACTGGCGGACTTGCAGTTTCTGGTCGTCCAGGAACATTTTTTGGTTCTCAGGGAATTCTTGGTTCTTTTACTATTGAATTCTGGCTCTGTCCTTCTATTTCAGAAAATGGAGAAACAATTCTGAACTGGGAATCTTCAAAAAATGTAAATAATCGTCTGGTTTATCAGATGCTAAACTGTTCTTTCTCTGGCGGAAAACTGGAATGGATTCTTACAAATTTCTTTGATGGATTTACAAATGCCCCTTCCGCAAAAGAAGTTAAAATGAAGGGAACAACAAATATTATTCCTAATACCTGGTCATATCATGTTCTCTCTTACGATTGTGAAAATGGTGAACTTCTGTATCTTGTGAACGGAGAAACAGAAGCAATTAAATATATTACTGCAAATGGAAAAGAGGGTGGTGAAACTACTCTCGTAAGTCTTGGTGTTCCTTCGGAAGTTGCTTTCTGCAGCGAATATACAGGAAAAATTGATGATATCCGTATTACCCGCCGACCATACACAACTCCACATTACCAGACTCCAGAAGCCGGTTCTGCTTTACAGCGTTTTTCTTATGAACCAAGAGGCGGTCGTTTTGAAACTGCTCCTGTTATGGTTTCTACCGGTTCTGTTTTGAATTCCCTTACCGCAGAATATAATACTCCTGCAGAAACAGATGTTGCTTTCTTTGTTCGTTCTGGTGATAACTACTTTAACTGGACAGATTCTTATCCGGAATGGAAAGCAATTGATATAAATGAACCATTAACCGGAATTACCGGAATGTATTTCCAGCTTGCCTGTGAACTTTACCCGGACGGAGCTGGAACCGTTACCCCTTCTGTAACACAAATAAAAATGGACTTTTCTGAAATCCCGCTTCCTTTGCCACCATTCCTGGTAAAAGCAGAGGCAGGTTATGAAACAATTACTTTAACCTGGAGTTATTCGGTGGATGATACAGCCGGCGGTTATTATGTTTATTATGGTAGCCGCAGCGGAGAATATCTTGGACGCTTTGCAGTTCAGGGAGACTCTCCAATTAAAGCAGGAAATACAAATACTTATACCTTTACAGGCCTAAAAAATGGAAAAATTTGCTATTTCGCCGTTGCAGCCTGGTCTGCATTAGATGACAGAATCATTGGACCTTTGTCAAAAGAAGTTTATGCAAGACCGTTAGACCGTCTGGAGAAATAGGAGGGAAATATGGCAGCTAAATTTGTAAATAATGTAAATGAAAAAAATCTTGTTCTTACTCGTGCACAGTCCGCAGCTCTTTCCAGAGACTTCCCAACTGCCGCAAGATTGTACAAAACCCTGTTAAAAGATGATCCTTCCAATGTAGATTATCTTAAGGAAATTGGTTCAATTTATGTAAAAGCAGGTGAAGATGAAAAGGCAATTCCTTACTACGAACAGATTATTACATTTTATCCTCATTACATTGATGCCATGACTGCCCTTGGTGCCATTTACCGCCGTCTTAAAAGATATGAAGAATCAATTGAAATTTTAACCCGCGCACAGGATGAAGAGCGTCAAACCGGTACTGTTTTCTACAATCTTGGTTTTACTTACAAGGAAATGGGGAATTATGATGATGCCATTGATGCTTTCCAGATTGTAATCGGCGAAAATCCTTCTGATGTTTTAGCATACAATCATCTGGGAAATATTTATCTTGCTAAAAAAGATTATCAGAAATCAATAAATTCCTTTAAGCGTGGTTTGCAGGTAGATCAGAATCATCCTATTTTGAATTACAACCTTGCCCGCTGTTATTCAGAAAATAAAAATTATAATGATGCAATCCGCTGTTACGAAAATGCCCTTAAAAGTCGTCCGGGCTGGACAGACGCAATCAGAGACTTCAGTTCTTTACTGGTAAATTGCCAGAAATCGGAAGATGCTGCTGTTCTTGTACAGAAAGCAATTAATGTTCATCCAAATGACACAAAACTTCTTTGTGCCTTAGGCCGCATTTATCTTAATGATTTTGATTATGATTCTGCTGAAAAAACTTTCAAAAAAGCAGATAATATTAATGATCACGATGTAGAAATTCTTGAAGGTCTTTTTGAAAGCTACGATAAAAACGGAAAAATTACAGAAGCCCTTGATACTGCAATCAGAGCTAAAGATCTGGAACCTGATAATCTTACCGTATGTAAAAATTATGCTTCTGCTTTGCTTTCTAATGGTGAGTATGATGCAGCCGCTTTAAATATTCGGGATATGCTGGACGAAAATGGCCGTAAGGATCCAGAAGTTCTTGATTTACAGGGACAGTACTACATTTGTACCGGTCAGGATCAAAAAGCACAGGATTGTTTTGAACAGATAAAAGCAAGTAACCGTAATTATCGTAATCATAAATTATCTGCCGCAAAACGTTATTCACAGATTGGAAATACAGAAAGAGCAGAATATTTAGCCAAAGATTTTATTGCCGGCGATATTAGAAATCCTAACGGCTATAACACTTTAGGTCATATTTATTCTACTGCGGGAAATTATCAGGAAGCGCTTGATTCTTTTGAAAAGAGCCGCCATTTGAAAAAGCCAAATGTTCACGCAGATAAAGAAATTAATAAATTACTTAATCAGAGTGCAGATCTTGTTCCAAATGTTTCTTTTGATGAAGATTTTGGTTCTGATGTAGAAAATTTAATTGAAGAATCAACAGTAGATAATAGAGTAGAAATGACTCCTGCTGTTGAACCTGTAGAAGAACAGAAAGAAGAAGAATTTGATTTTGGTCAGATGGGCGATTATGTTCCAATGGGAGAAGCTCTTCAGGAAAAAGAAAAAGACTTCTTTGATGAAATGGAAGATGAACTGGAGGAGCAGGCTGCCCAGGAGGAACCTGAAAAACCTGATTATTCGAATATTGAAGATGAATCAATTTCTCCATATGATGCCTTAAAATCTCTGGAAGCTCGTGAAGATAATACAGACAGAAATAATCTTTTAAGAAATTCTTCTTCAAAAGATATTCCTGAAGAGAAAGACGATTTTGATTTTTCTCCTTATGCTCCAAAGAAAATTGAACCTGAGGCAGAAAGTAATTCTGCTGCCGGAAATGGTGGTGCAGACGGGTATGGAAATTCCGGTTTTGATAATAATGATTATAGTCAGAAAGCTGATGAAGAATTATATAATCCACCTAAACGTCAGCCAGATCCATATGAAGATTATTACCCTCAGACAAAACGGGAACCTTCCTATAATCCAAACCAGATTTCTGATATGGTTAATCAGGCCGCAGCAGAAAACCGCCGTGCCATGAGCGCAGAACAGTCTCGTTTTGAAGCACAGATGGCAGAAGAACAGCGCAATTTTGCAATGCAGATGGCGGAACAGCAGAGAATGCAGGCTCTTGAACAGGCCGAAGTTATGGCACAGCTTAAGCAGGAAATGGAAGACCGCCTTAACGAAGCTACAGGTTTAATTGAAAGTGATATTGCTGCTTACGATGGAAATACTTTTGCCGGCGAAAATCAGGAAACTGAAACCTTTGAACCTCTTGATGCCGCAGAAGAGACTGAAGAAGACCTTTCTGCAGAAGACATAACAGTTGAAGAAGCAGAAGAAGAAATTGCTGAAGAAAATACTGAAGAAATTACTGAAGAAATTACTGAAGAAATTACTGAAGAAATTACTGAAGAATCAGAAACTCCTGCAGAAGAAGTAGAAATTTCTCCGGAAGATCAGGAAAAACTTGATTTGTTCCAGAAGCTTCTTGCTTTGTGTGAATATTTACCAGAAGAAGAAAGAGAAAATTTCCGCAGTGGAAAAATCCGTCTCCAGATGGAATATATTATTTCTACAATCTCAGGAAAACAGGGACTTTTAAAAGCAACCAGTTCAATGGTTGGTGAAAACTCTTCTGAAGATATTGGCGTAGAAGAAATTTCTAATGACCGTATTAAAGATCTTATGAAGAAAATGCAGGAATTGTCGGAAAGTCTGGAAGATCCTGCTTTGGGTCGTTCTCTCAGTTCTTCTGCTGAAGATGTACTTGAAACGATTCAGATTGCAGAACAGGATAATCAGATTTTTCGTCAGGAATAGTATTTATAAGTTTATTCTATAAAGCTTACAATCGAATAATTCTGGAATGTGATATTACTTCGTTACCATCTTCGGTAATAAGTACATCATTTTCCAGTCTTGTTCCGCCAATTTCCGGATCATAAAGTCCTGGTTCGCAGGTAAGAATCATTCCCGGTTTAAATTTTAAATCCACAGTTTTTGGACTTACTCTCGGTGGTTCATGAATTTCAAGACCAATTGCATGACCTAAAGTGTGAGGCATCTTTCTTTTTTCGGCTGCAAAAATTGTATCTGCTCTCTTAGCGACATCAGAAATTAAATTATCCTTTTTGTATAACTGAACACATTCATTGTATGCTTTCTGAACTAATTCCAGCTGTTTTTCCTGTTCTTCTGTAAGTGGTCCCTTTGCCACAGTTACAGTTGTATCGCTGGTGTATCCCTGGTAAACAACACCAAAATCAAGAATAGAAAGTCCCTGTGCCGGCCAGTCTGAGCTTGTATAACCAGGGAATGCGTGAATTGCAAAACTTCTGGCAGGACCAGCCGCAAGAGTGTCAAAACCCGCTCTTTCACAACCGTTCAGTCTCAGTTCCCGTTCAATTAAAAGCGCTACATCCATTTCTGTTTTAATGGTGCCGTTTTTAATCTGTTCTTCAATTTTATCAATAATTAAATCACCAATACGGGCCGCTTCCTTTGTGCACTGAATTTCGTATTCATCTTTAATCATTCTTGAATCAACAGTGAACTTAAAAGCTCCGTCTTCTTTACAGCGGCAGTCATAGCTTGCCAGAGAATCAATGTAATGAAGATATTCTGGATAAGTCAGGTAAGGTGGTAATTCTACCTTGCTGTTAATTCCGTGAGTATAACCAAGATTCAAAATTGCTTTTGTAGCATCAATTGCATTGTTTTTATAACGGGTAAATGGAATAAGCTTATCGTAATGGCCATTCTGTTTTGCAAGATTTTCATCCCATGGTACAAGAATTGAATAACCGTCAGTAAAAATTGCCAGCACAGCATCAGAAGTATGACCTGTGTAGTATCTGATGGATGCATCTCTGTGTTCTTCATTATCAACAAATACAGCGGCACAAACATTATTTTCTTCCAGATATTTTCCAAGGCGTAATCTGCGGGCTACAAAAATTTCATTCATTTCTTCAGCGGTATATTCTTTCATAAAATCAACCTTATTAAAAAATTAATTAAAATTATTATATAAAAGAATGAATTAAATATAAACAACCTTAAGAATTTCTGGATTTTTTGCAATTTTCAATTATATTTGTTATTATATTTCTTTAGGGGATAGGGGTTTATTATGCGTAAATTTACACTTTTTCTTATTACATTTTTTTCTCTTTTCTCATTTCTGTACGGTAACTCAATTACTTCTGAAGGAACTGGCGCAACAGAAGCGGCAGCTCGTGCAGATGCATTAAGTAATCTTTCTTTTTTCTTTTATACAGAAGTAAAATCCACAGTAGATGCTTCAACTTCCTTTACATCAAAAGATGACGCTGTTAAGAAAAAGTCCCAGATGGATAAAAAAGTTCTGGTTTCTACAGATATGCCTTTGCTGGGAGTAGAAATTAAAATTTCCGACAATGGTCAGACTGGTAAAAACAAAAGTTATACTGCCTCTGCAAAAATGGAACCGGAAGTTTGTATTCCGTTGTATAAAAATGAAGTAGAAAAAATTAAAGCAGTTATTGAACCAAAACTCCGGAATCTGGCAAAAGCAAAAGCCGATAGAAAAGATTCTATTTATGTGGATCTGGCAAAGGATTATGCCCAGTACGAAAAACATGTAATGGTTCTTACTGCAATGAAGGCTGAATCTGTCCCAGAACTTTCTAAAACTCCGGAAGAATTCAGTGCCGAATATGCTCAGTTTTCAAAAAATGTTACTTCTCTGGATAAGGCCGCTGCTATGCTTGTATCGGAAATTCCAGAAGCTCTTAACGGAATTTTTGTTTATGGCCCACAGTTTGAAGGTGACAGTGCTTCTACTGCTTTTTCACGGGTAATGACTCAGTCAATTCTTGGTAAATTAGGAAAAAGAGCAGAAATAGAAAAGGTTCGTTCAACTTACTATATGCAGGGAACTTATTATATGGTTCCAGGTTCTGTTGATGCAGAAGATATGATGATGTCTTACTATCTTTGCAAAAATGATGGTTCGGTTGTTGCAGCATCTCCTTTAGTAAGAATTCCATATTCTGTTTACGGTCAGTACAATTATTTGCCGGCCAGTTACAATCTTACACAGGAGATTGCAAAAGGAAATGTTGCAGATCCTGAATTTGGCGTTTCTGTAAGAATTAACGGCGACAGAAAACCACAGACTT
The DNA here is from genome assembly GCA_024402615.1 of Treponema sp. Classification (GTDB taxonomy): domain Bacteria; phylum Spirochaetota; class Spirochaetia; order Treponematales; family Treponemataceae; genus Treponema_D. The sequence goes on along the minus strand of JAKSTK010000056.1, from coordinate 1,577 downwards.
TCCGTAGCGGCGATGCACTGGAAATTGAAGTTCGTGCAACCCAGCAGTGTTATATTTATATCGTAGGACATGTTTATAACGAAAAGGGGGAAGTATTCTCTTATCTTTTCCCATTTGATATTTTTGCTGATGGAAAAGAGCAGTTTGTTAAACGCATTCCTGCAAAAGATGTAAATAAATGGGTAGTTGTAAATCCTGTTGATGATGAAGGAGAAGCTATTGCTTTTGAAGTTATTCCTCCTTATGGTGAAGAAACACTGCAGGTATTTGCCCTTACAACTAATGATCTGGAAGAAGTTCTTTCTGCAATTCCTGATTATAAAGAATCGGATGATTATGCTATTGTCCGAGGTTCTCCAGTAGAAGTTTCTACTAAAACTAGAGGACTTGCTGTAAAAAAAGCAGTAAAAAAAGCATCTAAAGTAGTACATAAGGCTGAAGGTTCTATAACTTATTCAACCCATAAATAATAAATAGTAAATATATATAAAAGGATTACTAAAATGAGAAATTTTAAGAGAGCTGTTTTATTCATTTTGATTTCAGTTTTGAGTGCAACTTTGTTTGCACAGGAAACAATCGTAACATTAAAACGTTATGCCCTGGTAATTGGAAATCAGGATTATGAAGAATTTCCTCTTTCAGCTACAGTTGCAGATGCTGAATTAATTAAATCTGTACTGGAAGAAAAAGGCTTTACTGTAAGTTTTTATCAGGATTTAAAGGAATCAGAAATCAACAAAGCGGTTGATGATTATGTTGCTGCTGTAAATAGTGAAGAAAAGGCTGTCTCAATGATTTATTATGCCGGTCATGGTTATACTGACGGTGATGAAAACTATTTTGTTCCTGTTGATAACGGAGCCATTCACAGCGAAGAAGAATTAAAGGAACATTCAGTTTCTCTTGCAGCTCTTGCAGACCGTATTTATGCTTCTGCTCAGATTTATGTTGTTGACGGTGCTTATGATAATCCTTTCTTAAATGTAGAAGAAACTCGTGGTCTTGCCGTAAAAAAAGGAAGCCTGGCCGCTGCCCGCAGTCGACAGGAAAGCAACATCACCTATTTGTTCTCTGCTGAACCAGAAATGAGTGTTCTGGAAGTTGATGGCAAGAACTCAATTTTTGCTCAGGCACTGGCTTATGGAATTCAGAACGGCGAAGGTTCTGTTGATGAAGTATTTATGGAAGTTCGTTCTTTAGTTGATGAAGAAACAGAAGGTCAGCAGGTTCCTTATGTAAGTGCTACAGGTTCTGACTTTGCTTTCAGTGGTGAACAGCTGGCCAGACTTCAGAATCTGCAGCAGGATGAAGAACTGGAAGTTATTCAGAAGGAAACAAAAAATACTCTTGAAGCAATTGAACAGTACGAAGCAGAACTTAAGGCTATTTATGACGAAAAAATGGCCAGTGCAGCTAACGCAAAAGAAAAACTGGAAGCTGAACTGGAATTCCGCCGTCAGATGAGAATTCAGGAAGATGAACGCCGTGCTTACGAAGAAGCAGAAGCTGCAAAAAATCGTAAGGCAGAAGAAAACGAAGAAATTGAACGTGCTAAAGCAGAATTTGCTTCTCTT
>JAKSTK010000055.1 GCA_024402615.1 Treponema sp. | reverse complement strand
TATTGTGAAAAATATTCCGCTTCGCTTCACATTTTTCACAGGCTAAAGCCTAAAATAAAAAGCAGACTGCCAGATGACAGTCTGCTCTTATTGTTATTAAATCAATTCTAAGTTAATATATATAGGAAAATAATTATTAAATTTGTCAGGAGTATTTATGACAGACATTGAAATTGCACAGAATAACGTAATGGTACCAATTAAAGAAATTGCTTCTAAAATCAATCTTTCAGAAGACTCATTGGAATTATACGGACCTTATAAAGCAAAAATTACATTCAAAGAACTCCAGACCTTACAGGCAAAAGCTGCTAAAAATCCTGGTAAACTCATTCTTGTAACTGCAGTTACACCAACTCCAGCAGGAGAAGGAAAATCAACTGTATCTATTGGTCTTGCAGACGGTTTGAACAAAATCGGTAAAAAAACTGTAGTCGCATTGCGTGAACCTTCACTCGGACCATGTTTCGGCGTAAAAGGTGGTGCATGCGGTGGTGGATACGCACAGATTGTTCCAATGGAAGAAATTAATCTTCACTTTACCGGCGATATTCACGCTATTTCTATTGCAAACAACCTTATTGCCGCCCTTATTGATAATCACATTCAGCAGGGAAATCCTCTGCACATTGAACCTCGTTCAATTACATGGAAACGCTGCGTAGACTTAAACGACCGTTCATTAAGAAATATCATTATTGGTCTTGGCGGAAAACTTCAGGGGGTTCCAAGAGAAGATCATTTTACAATTGCAGTTGCATCAGAAATTATGGCAATTGTTTGTCTTTCAAGAACTATTTCTGAACTTAAAGAACGTCTTAACAACATTGTTATTGGTGTAAATGATTCAAAAGAAAATGTTACTTTTGGTCAGTTAGGATGTACCGGTGCAGTTGCGGCTCTTCTTAAAGATGTTCTTAAACCAAATCTTGTACAGACTCTTGAAAAGAATCCTGCCTTTGTACATGGTGGTCCATTTGCAAATATTGCTCACGGTTGTAACAGTGTTAATGCTACTCTTTGTGCTCTTGCTTCAGGCGATTATGTTGTTACAGAAGCCGGATTTGCAGCTGACTTAGGTGCAGAAAAATTCCTCGATATTAAATGCCGTGCCGCAGGATTAAAACCAAGCGCAGTTGTAATTGTTGCCACAATCAGAGCGTTGAAGATGCACGGTGGTGTTCTTAAAGCAGATTTAAGTAAACCAGATTGTGCCGCTTTGGAAAAAGGATTTGCAAATCTTAAGACACATATTGAAAACATTGCAAAATTTGGACTTCCTGCCGTTGTTGCAGTTAACAAGTTCATTACAGATACAGATGAAGAAATTGCTCTCCTCCAGAAGCTTTGTGCTGACATGGGAGCAAAAGCTGTTCTTTCTGAAGGCTGGGGAAAAGGCGGTGAAGGTACTGCAGAACTGGCAAAAGCTGTTGTTGAAATTGCTGATTCTGGAAAAGCAGATTATCATCCACTTTACGAACTTGAACTTCCACTGGCAGAAAAAATCAAAAAAATTGCTACCGAAATTTACCGTGCAAAAGATATCTCAATTGATTCTGCAGCTATGAAAAAGCTTAAAGACTTTGAAGCTAAAGGTTACGGAAATCTTCCTGTTTGTATTGCTAAAACACAGAATTCAATTTCTCATGACCCAACATTGATTGGTGCACCAGAAGGCTTTACTTTCCCTGTAAGAGATGTACAGCTTTACGCAGGTGCCGGATTTGTAGTTGCTATGGCTGGCGATATTATGACAATGCCAGGCTTACCAAAAGCTCCTGCCGCTCTGGATATTGATGTTGATGATGATGGAGTTATTTCCGGATTATTCTAATAATATTCTGTAAAGCTTAAAAAGGTCTGTTGGTTCTTTCAACAGACCTTTTTTATTCGTAGGGGAAAGTCTTCCCCTCGTTCGCACTTCGTTGCTCACTACCCCTTCTGCGGGCTCAAACGCCGCCCGCAACGCCTGCTAAGGAAAAATATATGTGACAATAATAAACTATTGCCCTAAACACAATTAAAGATATAAACTATTTCTGTACGGAGGCCATTGTGAAAAAAGTAATTGTATTCTTGCTAGCCAATTTTTTGATTTTCTCAGTTTTTGCTTTGTCGCCTTCTGAAGAATATGATTCTCTTCTCAATAATTTAATTCATTACGATACACCAGGTTATAAAAATAATTGTGACTCCAAAATTGATTTTTCTCAGGGAGCACTCGTTTTCTCTGCTAATTATCGTAGTATTGCAGTTTTAGGAGATGGATATTTTAGGGTTTTAGATAGTAATAATCAGGAATTTTTTACAAGAAATGGAAATATTCTTATTGATAATGATTTTCGAATGATAATTCTTTGTGACGACACAATTTATTATTTACCCCTTGATTTCTTGCCTCCATCATATACGCAAGTAGAAATAAAAGGAGACGGAACTGTTCTTTGCAGTTATATCATAGATAATTCAACAATAGAAACAAAAACTGTTGGGAAAATTGACTTATATTATATCTTAAATGATGATGTTGAAACCTATGATGGATATGTCATTAAAACAAAAAATATCCCTCAGAAAAAATGTAATGATTCAATTATCAAACAAGGATTTCTGGAAGAAAGTAATATTTCTTTTGAGTTTGCCTTATTAAGAATGCTGTTCTGTATGGAAAAAATGAACTCTAAACAGATAAAGGCAAAAAATGTAAAAGAATTTATTATAAAAGAATTATTAAATGTTAATAAACGAAAAGACTTATATTTGGCCGATGTTTACCCTGAAGGACCTGCAGGTGAATATAGTCCAGTTCCAATTTTAAATCAATTTTCTATCGATATGTATTTGTCATTCTTAAAAAGAGATTATGAATAAAAAATAAATTTTTTTTTCATGTCGCATTCTTTGCAACACCCCCCTGTTTATACTGATAGTATGATGAATAACAAAGAACTTAACATTTACTTAAATCAGATTAGTCGTTTTCAGCCTCTTACCAAAGAAGAGGAATTTGAAATCTTCGATCAGCTTGCTGAAGCAAAAAACAACAATGACAGTATTGCCGTTAAGAAGCTTAGAAATAAGATTCTTAATGCAAACTTGAAATTCGTTGTTAAGGAAGCCAAAAACTTTGTAAACAAAGGAATAGACTACATGGATTTGATCTGTGCGGGAAATATTGGTCTTACTGAAGCAGTAGATCATTTTGATGCAAGTAAAAATGTAAAATTCATTACTTATGCTGTCTGGTGGATTGATGAGGAAATGCGTAGAGCAATCTGTGAAACAGGTCGTTCCGTAAAGATTCCTGTAAACAAGAAATCTGAATTGAATAACAGTAAATGGATTGCTACAAGCTTAAGTTCGCCTGTTGCTACTGGGGCTGGGATGAAAAACTCTAATGAAACTCTGGGAGACAAACTGGAGGATACTAAAGCTGTGACTCCTGAAGAAGAAGTTTTGCAGAAGATGATGTCCAGACAGATGGAAGAGAGCATTAAGTTTTTGAAACCAAAACAGAAGGCTGTTCTCACTTTGCGTTATGGTTTAAGTAACGGAGAGTCAAAAACTCTCCGTGAAATTGCCACTTCCCTAAATTTTTCTAAAGAAAGAGTTCGACAATTGGAACAGGAAGCAATTTGCAGTTTAAAAGATATACTTACAGCATAGTACCCCACGCCGTCTTACCACCGGCGTCTGCTAAGGCTGCTAACAGTATTCCCCCCACTCGCAGCCAGCATGTCCAATCTGCAGTTCATCCAGCAATTCCAGTTTGCCGTGAACTTTTTTATATAACTTAACTTTGCCTTCGCCATGACCGCCATTCCAAAGACGGTTGTGGCGTTTTTGTCCGTCAGGGGCTTCATAATTTACAAGAAGCATTTTTGACTTATCACAAAACATTTCTGTTTCCATTACAGCAGAAGTTGTTTCCTGCCGTACATTCCAGACAATCTTGTCTTCTGTTTCTTTACAGTCAAACTTAGTTTTACAGAAAGTCCAGAATTTTGAAAAATTAAATTCGTACGATTTTCCTTCGTACCAGAAATCGCTGAGAAGCTTACGATTCAAATAAATTCCAAATACTTTTGGTCGGCCTCCACCAATATCAAAAACAGAGTTTTCAAGACGTTTTCCAGATATTGTACTAACCAAATCATTAGAAGAAAGCCATACCCACGGACTTGTAAAATCAGAACCCCAGTTTTTATCGGCATAACCAAAAGAAGTTTCGGGGATTACTTTGTATTTACGGCCATTGGCAGTAATAGTTCCACTGTAAGTAGATTTCATTCCTTCTGCGTGCCAATACATCTGAAAAGCCTTCAGAAAACGGAAAAGTCCACCAGCACCATATCCTACATTAAAAGCAACATCTTTAGTAATATGAATATCCCATTCCATAGATCCAGAATTACACATCCATTCAGGATGATTTGCTGCATCAGTTTCTGAAATGTCTACTTTTCCTGTTAAATATGTTTCACTGGCATAACAATCTGGTCCAGTCAGTTTATAACCATTTTTTGTATTAATAACAGTAACATCTTTCCAGGGAATAAAACGATGAAGTTGAGTTGCATCATTACCCCACCAGCCACATTTCATCATTAAATATGACGGTCTTATTCCCTTTTCTTTATTTGCAGGTAATTGCCCTAAAATTGGTTCTTCTACACCAGTAACATCAGCCTTTGCCGGATTACAGGTAAAATATTCAATAAAGAAAGGTCTCTCTTCACCGGTTTGCTCATCAATAGCAGTAAAATTATGCCACCACCAGTCATAACCTTTACGGGCAAATTTTCCATTCAACATCCAATAGTTGCGCTTAATATCATGTTTATTCATTGAATTCCTCTGCCAAAAGTATTTGAAAGATAATTAAAAAACGGACAACCAGTAAGATAACCAATTGTCCGTTATTTTTGTTTTACTTACAGTTTAACAAAACTTACTCAAAAGTTTTCTTTAATTCGTCGAAGCTTACTTTTCCGTCAATTTCTTTAACCTGAACTTTTCCAGAAAGTACATCAAAGAAGAATTCAGAAATAGCTTTTACAGAAAGTTCTGGACCTTTTTCGCCGTTAGATTTTGTCAAAGAGTACTGTTTAAGTACCTGACTGCCTAAGCTGGCAGAAACAATAAGGAAGTGATTTTCCAGTTTATCAAGATCAACAAGGTCGCTTACCAATACACGGCTTGCAACACTATAACTGTTGATAAGAGACTGAGTTCCATCTTCGCCTGTCAAAACTGTTCTTTGAGTATCATTGAACAAGTCAACTTTAATTTTACCTGTATTTGGTTTTTCTTCTTCACCTTTGTAGAGAGAACCAAGGTCAGCAAGAGAAAGGTTCCAGAATTCTGTATTTGGTAAAGTAGAAATTGGTTCTACAGAGAATGCTGTTGGGTAAAGCAGGTAGTTAATTCCACCGGCATTTACTTCAGGAGCATTGAAAGTTCCTGTAATACAATCCTGCAAGCGAAGTACTTTGCTTGCAAAAATACCACCAAGTACAATACAGTTTTCCATCTGGATTTCTGTACCGTAAACTGAACCACAAACCATACAGTTCTTCAGTTTAATAACAGGAGCGTTCAAATCGCCACCGTAAATTACATGTCCAACACTTACAAGAGAAGCAATACTCTGAGTACTAGCTACTGACTTTTTGAAGTAGATTGTATCTTTTGAATCACTCTTAATGTGCAATTCTTTATCTGCAAAAACTGCACCACGGAATTCAGCAGGACCACTGCTCAATTCCAAATATTTAGCATAAACTGCACCTTCAACCAATACATTACTGTCAATAATTACCTGGCGGTCCAATTCTGCATTTGTTCTTGGGATGATACTGGTAGAAACTCTATTATCCTTCAAGGTAATAGTATTCTGACCAAAATTCATATCTGTAATATCTGTCATTTTCATAAACTCCTATTATTAACTTATACCGACTGAACATCGTTCTGATTCTTCAGGAACATAATCATTTCGTAAATTCTCTTACTTTTTTCATCACCATCAACAAAGTTCTGTTCTGCCAGAGAATTGAAGGTATTATCAATAGCGGCTTTTTCATTGCTATCAATAGAATGCCATACAGTAGGATTTGATTCGAAATAATTGCTAACCTGAGCAGTGATTCCTGTATTAGAAAGATCACTGGTTACATAACAATTTCCATTTTTTCCGCCAACCTGAGTAAAATCATCAGATTCAGCAAAAACAACTGGAACATATTCAGTCTCTGCTTCCTTGATAGGTGCACCAGAAACCATTCTGCTAATAGATTTAGCATAAATCTGTTCCTGAATTACATTACCAGCCAAAGTTTCCATTACTTTTTCGCAGCGTCTGTTTGTATTTGCAATTGTAAGCTGTGAATTAACAATCTGATCTTCGCTGACTCCTGTAAGGAAAGTTGCAACACTTTTTGCTACATTGGTATTCAACTGTTCAGTTTTTACCTTCTTAGAAATTTCCATTGCTCTTTTATCAAGTTCAATTACGCGTTTTCTAAGCTCTTCATCAAGATTTGTGAAGATTTCGTGATAGCGGGTAGAAGTTCTGTCGTAATCATTTTTCATGACTAACTGCTGCTTTTCCAAAGTAACACGGCGGTCTGCAAGTAATTCATAGATTGAATGAAACTTACTGAATACAGCAGCCATTTCCTGTGTAAGTTCAGATTTAATCAGTGAAAAGAATCCACCTGTTACATGAGTAGCAACGTCTTCTGCACCCTGTTTGATAGATGCACACTGGGCTGCGTTCATAGAAACTACAGCACCGTTCAAATATCCTACAGAATTATTACAACGATTTACACTGTAATCAAAGGGAGTTGTATCTACATGAAGAAAAACTGATACAGGGACACTTCCACTATAGTAAGCTGTTCCCGATCCACCATGTTCACTGGCAGGATATGAATAGCGGACAGTTCCTGAATAAGGAACATTACCACTATAAGATCTTGAGTAACTCATTAGGCCTCCTCTCCTGCAGGATTTTCTGGTTCAGAATTTCCAGCATCCGGAATTGTCTGTCCTGTTGTTACTTCCCATTTTGTTGCATCAAGCAGTCTTACCATTTCCTGTAAAACTCTGTCTTCAATACCAGCTTCTGTACACTTTCTCATGAAAGAATTCTTTACAGAATCAAAGCAAATCTGATCAACAGAACCCCACGCAAAATTAGAGGCATTGCTCTGTACCTGATTTACAACATCACTCTTTGGAATGTTATCATTCTGAGGAACATAAATATTACTAACACTTGTATTTGTTGTAACAACACTGTCTGTTTCTGCAATAAGAACAGGAATGTAATGCTCTGTTGCTTCTGTAACTGCTTCATCTTTAAGAATGTGACTTACAGATTTTTCATAAGTTACAGATTCAATTACATCGTCTTTCATTACATTAATTGCTCTTGCAGACTTGTTTTTTACTGTAGCACTAACACTCTGAACATTAAGTCTTTCAGTATCATCATTGTAAGCAATAGTTTTTAATACATCGTTTCCAACTTTGAACTGTGAAGATTTATAATTCTTTGAAATTTCATAGGCTCTCTTATCCAATTCATGAATACGAGTATCAAGAGCTTTATTCAAAGAATTAAAATGTCTTTCATATCGGTCGTGAATTCGACGGTAATCATCTGTCATAATCAGCATGATTTTATCGATTTCTTTCTTAAAAGTTTCCATCAACTGCTGACGGCTAAACATTTCGCTGGAAACAGCCGCAATCTTCTGACTGAGCTGTGAGCGCATCAACATATAGAAACCGTTATCTACATTCTGACAGATATGCTTAGAAGCCTGGTCCTGTGCAATAATTACTGCAGTTTCCATTGCAGTAACAGCACCTGTGACACCATCTACATGACCTTTTACAGAATCAATGGAGCGGGCCATTTCAGAGGTATCAACTGTAATATTAAAATCAGCCATATACAATCACCTCTTATTTATTGAATCCAGGGATATTTTTAAAACTGTCTTTCAAAGCGTTCAAACTATCTGAAACTTCGGAACCACCAAGCTTACCGATTTTGTTCAATAAACCACCACCGGCTCCACCTTTTGGAGTATCATCGTCATCAGAATCATCAGTTTCATCTTCGTCTGATTCTTCTTCATCATCGATATCCTCCTCATCAGTTTCTTCTTCGTCTTCTTCTACTTCGTAGTCTTCATCAATTTCTTCGTCATCGATTTCGTCTTCGTCGTATTCATCAGCTTCTTCATCTTCTTCGATTTCTTCGTCTTCAAATTCTTCATCTTCTTCGATTTCGTCATCTTCAACGATTTCATCATCAGAATCTTCTACAGCTTCTTCGTAAGTTCCTTCTGCTTCATCAGCAACTGGTTCTTCTGCAGGAGTTTCTTCTGCTACAGGTACTTCTGAAGCAACATCTTCTGCTGGAATATCTGCATTTTCTTCTGAAACTACTTCTTCATCAACAGGAGCTTCTTCTGCAGCAGCATTTACACCGGCAATTGTTTCCTGTTCAATTTTGTAGAGTTCAGATGTAGCAACCTGCTGTAAGTCCAAAGTAAAGTCATCAATCAGTTTGTCTTCTACGCTTGGTAAAGGTGGAAGTTCTGCATTTGTAGCAAAATAACTGTTGATTGGAATAAGCTTCTGGCGGCGTGGGTCAAGATTCTGGAGATTTTCTGGAACAATAGATTCAGCAATCTTCTTTGATTCTGTATCACGGAGAGTAGCTTCATAATATTCAACATATCCGAATTTTTCTGAGCTGGCATTAATGTCCTGCTGCAATGCAGTCATATACAACTGGAATGCATCACCTGCTTCGCGACATTCTTCTACCTTAGCTTCCAATTCTTTTACTTCATCATCATTGCTGATCTGTTCCTGAACTTCAGCACCTGCCATTCCTGCAACACGCATCTGATCCTGTGTGCTCTTGTAAGAAAGGTAAGTATTGTGAGCTGTAGAATATTCAGCATAAGCATTTGTAATCTGAGTAATCAAATCCTGTCCAGATTTACGGTTATCACGGAATGCTGCTTCAACATCCTGATGCCATTTATTCAGATAGCTGAGTTTCTGATCTTTGATGTTTGCGTAAATCTTAAGTCGTTCAATACGAGTTTCCATCATCAGATTATTGATAAGAGGCATTAAAACTTCTTCTTCAATCTGATTAATACCAAATGGCATGTTTGTTCTTGTGTTATCTTCTGCAACCCAAGTTTTACTGTAAATTTCGTATTTAACTTTTGAACTTTCTTTTAATTCAAATGGTTTATAGTTTTCTACACAATCTTCGTAGTTGAAGTTTGAATCACGAATACGGGAAAGTTCTTCTGCTTCCAGCTGTGGAGAATACTGGTTATAACCTGCTTTCAAAACAGCAGAAAGAATTTCTGTACTATAATCAAGCAGTTTACTTGTAGAGTTTGTCTTTAAGCGGGAAACAATCTGTACAGAATCACCAAGCTTTCTGATAAGTTTTTTGAAGTATTCTGTATTGTTTTCATCAGAGTTTTTCTCAAGTTCTTTTTTAAGATCATTAAGTTTAGAGAAGCTGTCTAATTTGTCTTCAAAACCATCTGTGCTGAAAACTTTAACAATTGGTTTATCTGCAGTTTCAGTTGTTGCATATTCATCAATAAACTGATCCCCTGCACTCTGAGGTTCAATAACTGGTAAAGCAACAGAACGTTTGTCACTATCACTTAAAAGGTAACTGATGTTTCTAACCTGGCGGTCAATGTTACCCATATAGTCGTGCATTGTAACTTCCTGAACACTCTTTGAATAAGAACTTGTATCAATCTGTTCTGATTCTTCGTTGCCTTCAACTACAGGAACATTATCAAGACCTTCTTCCAGTTTAGAAAGAGATTTTCTTAATTCTTCCGGCTGATGTAAAACTGACAGAGAGAAATCTGTATTTCCAGTTTCACCAGTATGGTCTACAACAAAGCTTTTTCCTTCAAATGGAACGCGGGTAGCAACAGGTACATATGCTACGCCGATTTTTGAAACTTTATAGTCTTTACGAATGTTTGCTTTAGCTGTCTGCAACTCTTCCATCTGTGCAGCCATCTTCTTTAACTTGCTCTTTTTAACAAAGAACATAATTAACGGAATAATAAGCCAGCATAAAAACAAACAGATTTTCTTTTGTTTTTCTGTTTTTGTAATTTCTTCCTGAAGAGCCTGGATTTTATTCTCCATTTCAATCTCTTCAGTTACAATCTTTTCGGCTGCCTTTTTGTAGTAATCAAAAAGAACTTTCGCCTGATCATCATAAATATTTGCTGAATCAGCAAAAACCTTACCAGTCATCTAAAACTTCCTCCTTAGATATTTTTAAATGAATTAACTAACAATCATTTTTCTCTGTTTTACGAGAGAATCCAGATTAACAAGCTGAGTCTTAAAAGAAGCTGCATCACTACCACCGGCAATAGCATCAATAGCAGCAGAAACGCCGTCTATTTTCCCCATAATCTGACCTTCAAGAGCAATTGCCATTGGAGCGTTTACAGGAGCCATCCATCGTACTTCTTCTTCAAGTGCTTTGATTTTTTTAATATCCTCAGCAAAAGCAGGTCCCATAGAATCTGCTTTCATTGCCAAAATCTGCATTGAACTGCGGATATTTTTAATCAAACTTAATGACTGTTCTACCTTAGCTTCTGTTGAAGCAATATGAGAACTTGCAAAATAAACAATGTAAAGCACTATTAACAGAATAAAGAATGAAATTGCTTCAATAAGAATGCCAATTCTTACTGCAAGAACTTCTTTTCCAACAGCAACTGTAAGTGCAATATTAAGAATTTCAAATCCAATAAGTGCACTAATTCCCAATGTCAAATTAGGAATCTTACTTGCTACATTTGCAGAACTGATAGTACTGAAAACTGCAGGAATAAAAAGAACAATGTAAAGAACAGTAATATTAATCCAGATGTATTTCTGAATTGCAGTTACTTCATCACCCTTAGGTCCAAACAAGAAAAATGAAAGTCCGATTACTCCAAGACCAACAAGGAAAATCAGGCCTTTAAACAAAATTGACTGACTCTTTGTCATAAAAAACCCTCTCACAGATTTAGATTAATTTATTTCCACAAACATTACAGAATTTAGTTCCTGGCTGATAAGCTGTTCCACAACGAGAACAAGTTGAACCCTGAACCATTCCTGCAATATTGTTAGAAGCCGCTAAAGAACTTCCACATACAGAACAGCGTTTTGCTGAAGTGCTGTTATCGTTTCCACAAACTGGACATGGATTATATGGATCACCACAGAATGGACAGAAACGGGATGTATTTGGATATTTCTTTCCACAGTTAGAGCAGAATACTTCTTTTACACCATTTCCCATCTGACGCTGCATTCCAGCCCCTGGAGCACGAGAAGGAGCCTGCTGTGTTGGATTCATCATTCCGGCACCAACAGCACCACCGCCGCCGCCACCAATTCCGCCGCCCATCATCATTGCAGCACCAATCATTCCAAGGCCACCTTTACTGTTAGATACAGCATTATTAACTGCATCGAAGCCCTGTTTCTGCTGCCATGTGTAACCGGCAATATTCTGAGTAGCTCTGTCTGTAAATGCAGCAGCAATTTTTTTGCCCTGTTCTGTTGTCTGGTCAAGATCAATAGCTGTGATATACAAATCTGTTAAATCAACACCATATTCATCCCAGAATTCTTTTAATGGTTCTTTAAGATATGTAGAAAGCTGATCAAGATGAGCGGCAATCTGAGAAATACCAACCTGATTAGCACTCATAAATCCGTTTACAAGACTGTTTGTTTTTGCAACGAGAGGTCCCATAAAATGATTTTTAAGATCAGCAGTAGTGAACTGATTAACTGTTCCTACAAGTTTTCCAAGGAATTTTTCTGCAGCCTTAACTTTAAGACCATAACGACCAGTTGTTACCAATGGAATCATCTGACCATAATCAGGGTCCATAAAATTCATTGGAGTTGTTTTAAAGTCGATTGTTAAAGGTGCTGCCTTGTTTACAAACCAGATTTGTGCTGTAAGAGGATTTTTTCCACCAAAAGGAAGGCCAAAAGTACCTCTTAAGATTGGAAGGTTTGCAGTTTTTAATGAATGATGACCTGGACCTAATTTGTCAACAAACTGTCCGCGGTAACAGAAAACTGCTTCCTGACTTTCATGAACATTTACCTGTGCACCAGAACTGATATTATCTTCTGGAAATTTGTATGCATAGATATCATTAGACTGTGGCTGCCATTCTACGCAGTCAATCATGGCTTTACCGAATAAACCCATAAGATTCTCCTATATATGTGAATTAAAATATGACCGAAAGTGTATATTTTGTGATAAATATAATTATAAATCTGTTAATTACCACCGTCAAACAACAAATAAGAGAATTTACTTAGTTTTTTAAAGAAATAAAATAATCGATAAAATACTGCTACTTTCCGTATTGCAGCTCAATCTCTCTGATTTTATCACGTACTGCCGCCGCCTGTTCGTACTCCATTCGTTCCGCGTAATCAGACATCTGCTTTGTAAGAGCCTTAATAACCTTTTTACGTTCAGATGGATTAAAGAGATTTGCCTTGTTTGTAATAACCTCTGCATCCATTTTTACAGTATTTTCAGCATCCTGTTTTTCGTGAACAAGAATATCCTGAATTGCTTTAGAAACTGTTTTTGGAGTGATTCCATGCTCTTTGTTGTAAGCTTCCTGAATCTCCCGTCTATGTTTAGTTTCCTTAATAGCTTCATCCATTGCCGGACTCATATGATCGGCATACATAACAACTTTTCCGTTCTGATTTCTTGCTGCACGACCAATAATCTGAATTAAAGAAGTTGTAGAACGGAGGAATCCAATCTTATCGGCATCAAGAATTGCAATAAAACCTACTTCCGGTAAGTCGATACCTTCTCGCAAAAGATTAATACCAATCAGTACATCAATTTCACCAGTACGCAAAGATTTAAGAATCTCTACTCGTTCAAAAGTATCAATTTCAGAGTGAATGTATTTTACCTTCAGATTTAACTCTGTAAGATAATCAGTTAAATCTTCCGCCATTTTTTTAGTCAAAGTAAGAACAAGAGACCTCTGTCCAAGTTCAATCTGTTCTTTAATTTCCTTGTAAATATCTTCCATCTGACCTTCACTTGGTCTGACTTCAACATTAGGATCCAGAAGTCCTGTAGGACGAATCAGCTGTTCAACGACCTGTGTACTCTGTGCAATTTCTTCTTTGCGGGGAGTTGCAGTTACATAAATAATCTGATTCATTTTCGCATCAAATTCAGCCTTTTTCAGAGGGCGGTTATCAAATGCGGAAGGTAAACGGAATCCAAAGTTAATAAGATTTTCTTTACGACTTCTGTCCCCTTCGTACATGGCACCAATCTGCGGAACAGAAACATGGGCTTCATCAATCATGCAGAGGAAGTCATCTGGAAAATAATGTAAAAGTGTGGCAGGAGGTTCTCCAGGTTTTCGCCCAGAAATAGGTCCCGAATAGTTTTCAATTCCCGGACAAGTTCCCATTTCCTTAAGCATTTCAATATCATAAGTTGTACGGGTTTTGATTCTTTCTGCTTCCAGAATTTTTCCTGTACTACGGAAATATTCCACCCGCTCATTCATCTCTTGCTCAATGCGGTTAGTTGCCTCCAGTAATTTTTCCTGAGGAACAACAAAGTGTTTTGCAGGATAGAACACAGTTTCGTCCATTTCGCCAGTTACATTTCGGTTTAGTACCTCAAAACGGCGGATACGGACAACTTCATCCCAATCAAGCTCAATACGGTAGGCTTCATCAGTTTCCATGTATGGTGGAAATACTTCAATAACATCCCCGTGTATGCGGAAATTGCCTCGATCAAGAACATCATCATTGCGTGAATACTGTAATGATGCCAGCTGTTCTGCAAATTTTCTTGGATCAAGAGTCTGTCCAACTTCAACATGAACTCTCATTCCCTTATAAACATCAGGCATACCAAGACCGTAAATACATGAAACTGTTGCAACAACAATTACATCACGGCGCTCCATTAAACTGTAAGTTGCCGCTAAACGGAGCTGGTCAATTTCCTTATTAATATCACAATCTTTTTCAATGTAAAGATCACGAGCCGCCACATATGCTTCCGGCTGGTAATAATCATAATAAGAAACAAAATATTCAACAGCATTATTAGGAAAAAAAGATTTGAACTCACGGAAAAGCTGCGCACTCAAAGTTTTATTATGAGAAATAATAAGAGTTGGTCTCTGAACTTTTTCAATAATCTTTGCCATTGTAAAAGTCTTACCGGAACCTGTAACACCTTTCAGAGTCTGAAATTTATCGCCCCGTAAAAAACCTTCACTTAATTTTTCAATAGCCTGTCCCTGATCTCCACTTGG
>JAKSTK010000054.1 GCA_024402615.1 Treponema sp. | reverse complement strand
ATACACGTATTCTTCTTTCTCAGGTACCAGGTGGTATGCTTTCTAACCTTGAATCTCAGCTTAAACAGCAGGGTGCAGGTGATAAGATGGATGCTGTACTTGCTGAACTTCCAAAAGTACACAAAGATGCAGGTTATGTTCCACTTGTAACTCCAACTTCACAGATTGTTGGTACACAGGCTGTAATGAACGTTCTTATGGGACCATATAAAACAATGACACAGGACTTCCGTAATTTGATTACTGGTAAGTTCGGTAAATTGCCAACAGATGCTGATCCAGAATTGGTAGCAGCAGCTCTTAAACAGAATAACATGGAAAAAGTAATGACATGTCGTCCTGCAGATGAAATTGCTCCAGAATGGGACAAAATGGTTGAAGAAGCTAAGAAAGCTGGTGGTGACGGTTCTGATGAAGATACACTCACATACGCAATGTTCCCTAATGTTGCTCCAAAATTCTTTGCTGAAAGAGCTAAAGGTCCAGTTGATGCTGCAAGTACATTTGCTAAGAAAGAAGCTCCAGCTGCCGCTGCTGCTCCTGCAAATGGTTCATATACAATTACAGTTAATGGTACATCATACAATGTAACAACAAATGGAGATAACATTAATGTTAATGGTACTTCATATAATGTTACTTTTGGTGCTCCATCTGCTGCTCCTTCTACTGCGTCGGCTGCACCTGCTGCAACTGTTGTAACTGGTGGAGTTGATGTTCCTGCTCCTGTAGCTGGTACAGTTCTTAAACTTGTAGCTAGTGAAGGTGCTCAGGTTAAGAAAGGTGATACAATCCTTATGGTTGAATCAATGAAGATGGAACTTGAAGTAAAAGCTCCAGAAGATGGAAAAATCAGTTTCTGTGTAAAACAGGGTGATCAGATTCAGGCTGGACAGAAAATTGCTTCACTTGGTGGTGTTGTGATGGCTGCTCCTGCACCTGCACCTGCTGCAAGTACAGCTGCTCCTGCAGCCGCTCCTGCTTCTAATGGGGCTGGTACTCCTGTTGCTGCTCCTGTTGCCGGAACACTTTTGAAATATGCAGTTGCTGAAGGCTCTGCTGTTCAGCCAGATACAACAATTATCATCGTTGAATCTATGAAGATGGAATTGGAAATTAAAGCTGGTGCTGCTGGTAAAGTTCACTTTGTTGCTGCTACTGGTTCACAGATTGCACAAGGTGCTACTATTGCTGAAATTCAGTAATTGAGAGATAAATATGGATACAGAATTAAATAAAAAGAATAATAAGTTTAAATACTTAAGAATTACAGCTGGAATCTGTTTGATTGCTTTGGTTCTTTCTTTTGTAGGATGTGGTAAGAGTGATTCTTCTTCTTCTTCTGCAAAATCAAGTTCACATAGCTCAACAATTATTAAAGGTACAGAAGACTGGAACGGAAAATATGATATTTCTGTAAAAGACTTCTTTGCTAATATCTGGTACAACACAGGTATTTACCAGATGATTCACGCTACAACAGCAGAAGAAGCTAAACAGGCTGCTGAACAGGCAGAATTAGTAGAATCCTTAAAAGAAGCTCAGATTGAAGCTGCTGAACAGGATTTGCTTGATCATCCTGTAGCTGGTTGGAAAAACCTTATTATGCTTGCAATTGGTTTCCTTATTGTTTACCTTGCAGTAGCAAAAGGTTTTGAACCATTGCTTCTTATTCCAATTGGATTTGGTACAATTCTTGTAAATATTCCTGGTGCTGGAATGGGAGATGCTCCACACGGTATGCTTAGCATCATTTACAATGCAGGTGTAGGTAACGAATTCTTCCCAATGCTTATTTTTATGGGTATTGGTGCTATGACAGACTTTGGTCCACTTATTGCTAACCCTAAGATGGCATTGCTCGGTGGTGCTGCACAGCTTGGTGTATTTGCTACTTTGTTCGGTGTTGCTCTTTTGAACTTCATCCCAGGTATTGATTACACAATTAAAGATGCTGCTGCTATTGCTATTATTGGTGGTGCTGACGGTCCAACTTCTATCTATGTTTCTGCAAAGCTTGCTCCAAACCTGATGGCTGTAATTGCTGTTGCTGCTTATTCATACATGGCTTTGGTTCCAATGATCCAGCCTCCAATTATGAAGCTTCTTACAACTAAAAAAGAACGTCAGATTAAAATGAAACAGCTCCGTGTTGTTTCAAAAGCAGAAAAGACTTTGTTCCCATTGATGCTTCTTATTGTAACTGCATTATTGTTGCCTCCTGCAGCTCCACTTATTGGTATGCTTGCTTTTGGTAACTTTGTAAAACAGTGTGGTGTTGTAGAACGTCTTTCTAAAACAATGGAAAATGAATTGATGAATATTGTTTCAATTCTTCTTTCTCTTGGTGTAGGTTCACAGATGACTCCAGAAAAAATCATGAGACCAGAAGCTCTTGGTATTATCCTTCTTGGATTGTTAGCATTCTGTATTGCTACAGCCGGTGGTTTGATTATGGCTAAGATTATGAACCTCTTCCTTAAAGAAAAAATCAATCCACTCATTGGTTCTGCAGGTGTATCTGCCGTTCCAATGGCTGCCCGTGTTGCAAACAAAGTTGGTATGTCAGAAGATCCTACAAACTTCCTGTTGATGCATGCTATGGGTCCAAACGTATCTGGTGTAATCGGTACTGCAATTGCAGCCGGTGTATTTATTGCTACATACGGACACTAATAGAATCAAAAACTTAAGAAGTAATTCTTAGTTCTGAAAAGGCTTCCTGTAAAAAGGGAGCCTTTTCTGTTTTAACAGAGAATTCACCTCTTGTATATTACAAAAGGGACAGAGTAAAATAGTTACTATGCTTTACAAAAACGATTTATCAAAAAAAAGAAAATTCATTGCAGGTTATGGTTGTTACATGCTTGCTTGTTTTCTCTTTATTGTGATTCTTTCTTTGGTATTATCCATAGTTCTGAAAATGAATTTTCAGTTTTTTGTATTTCCTTTAGTATTACTTTTATTGCTTTATGGTTTTTCTTTTTTTCGGGCTGTTAAAAGATACGACAGTATTTCTGTTGAAAATTTAGAAGATAAATTACTTATAAAGTATGGTAAAAGAGAAATTATTGTTCCTTTTGCTGCAATTCAGGAGATTCTTGCGTATCCTGGGGTTATTGATAAAAAACAACTTATGATAATCTACGGAAAGTGGAAGGCTGTTGCTATAACTTCATATCTTGAAAATTTTGATGAGCTTAAAAATCTTCTGACAACAATTAAACCTGTTTCCAAAAAGAAAGGAATTAGTCGTAAAATATTAGACTATTCTGTGGTTATTTTTATTCTCTTGGGATTACTTTCTCAAAGTATAAATAATTATCCTGTAAAATTTATTTTTGCAGGTTTTGGATTAGCAGGGGCAATTTTTTCTTTAATTAGATTTGCAAAATCTGCTATTCAAAAAAGTAGAAAAGTTTTTGGAATTTTAATTTATTCATTTTTAACAATCTCTCTTGTGTTTTATGTTTCTGTTGAGATTTTTGTTTCCATAAATAGTTCTTACAGAAAGAACCTGGAAGGAAAAACGGTTTTAATGAATCTGGACTCTGTATATAAGTATGATAAACGGGGAAATCTGATTTATGAAAAATCAGAATATGTAAAAGAAAAAAGTAAGTATAACGAAAAAGATCAAATAATTTATTACAGGAATATAACCGGGAAATATGACATTAATTATGTTTATGAAAATGATTTGCTTGTAGAAGTAAAATTCTCTAATGGTGATTTTTATAAATATGAATATGACAGTCAGGGAAATAAAATCCATTATATAAACCACAATGATTATGAAGCCTGGTATAAATACGATGAAAATAGGAATTTTATTGGTTATACCGATAGTGATGGTGCTGAAGAAGTTTATGTATTTAATGAAAATAATCAGAAGATTTATGAAAAAGATGAATATGGTGATGAATATTTTTACCAGTATGATAATGAGGGAAACTGTGTTGAAGAACGGGCTTCTGATTATGTAAAAATAAGTACATATAATGAAAAGAACCAGCTTATTAACAGTAGATATGAATATGAAAATTCAAGAATAAATGAAGTTAGTTATTCATATGATGAAAAAGGAAATCTGATTTATAAAGCATATACTTCCAGTGAAAATGGAATGGAAACTAAAAAATCTGAAATATTTTATTTATATGATAAATACAATAATATAGTAAAAGAAGATAAAGACGATTATTCTTATGAATTTTCCTATGATTATGACAAGGCGGGAAGAATTCTCCGTACCTATTCCTATATTACTTATAAATAGGTCAGGCAATGGAACCCCGAAAGTAAAAAAGGCATTGATTTTCTGAAATGAAAACCAATGCCTTTTTTATGAGCGAATAGCGAAGGGTGGAACTGCCGGCCCAAGGTTTTATAAAACCTTGGGAGACCTCCTTACCAAATTATTCAGCTTTTTTAACGAAAAACTTTTTAATAACAATAAGAGTTCCGATTAATCCGCCAATACCTACAACCCAAGAAATAATTCCTGAAAGTACAAGTCCAAGTCCTAATGTAAGTCCTGCAACAATGTAAGTAATGAAAGAAACTACTGCAACTGTAATTGCATATGGAAGCTGTGTAGAAACATGGTTTACATGATCACACTGTGCACCGGCTGAAGCCATAATTGTTGTATCTGAAATTGGAGAACAGTGATCACCACAAACAGCACCTGCCATACAAGCCGAAATTGATACGATGCGGATTGCACCTTCTGGGAATGCTGCAATACAGATTGGAATAAGAATACCGAATGTTCCCCATGATGTACCGGTAGCAAAAGCAAGGAAGCAGGCAATAACAAAGATAATTGCAGGGAGGAACATTTTAAGTCCAGCTGCAGAACCTTCTACAAGACCAGCAACAAAGGCTTTTGCTTCAAGTGAATCTGTCATTCCTTTAAGTGTCCATGCAAGGCAGAGAATAAGAATTGCAGGAACCATTGCTTTGAATCCATCTGGGAGACATTCCATACAATCTTTGAAGCTCATTACTTTACGAATCATAAAGTAAACTATTGAAATAATAAGAGCACCGATTGAACCAATTACAAGACCTACAGAAGCGTCGGAATTAGCAAAAGCTTCAATGAAGTTTAAGTAACTGTCATTACCAACCCAAACAGAAGATGCGTTTCCAAGTTCGTCTACAACTTCTTCCATTCCGCCTTTTACAAAGAATCCGCCAGAATAAATCATACCAAGTACACAGAAAACAATGAGAATTGCTACTGGAAGAATCAAATCAATAACTTTACCTTTTGTTTCTTCTTCTGCAACTTCATCAGCTGCATCATTCATAACTGCCAGTGCTTTTTCATATTTTGACATTGTACCGTATTCAAACTTCATGAATACCAGTGAGAACATCATTACGATTGTAAGAATTGCATAAAAGTTAAATGGAATTGCTTTACAGAAAAGTGCAAGTCCGTTTTCTCCTTCTGTAACAAAGCCTGCAACTGCAGCAGCCCATGAAGAAATTGGAGCAATAATACAAACTGGAGCAGCAGTAGCATCAATGAGATATGCCAGTTTTTCTTTTGAAACTCCATGTTTGTCTGTAATTGGTTTCATAACTGAACCAACTGTAAGACAGTTGAAGTAGTCGTCAATAAAGATGAGCATACCAAGAAGAATTGTTGCAATCTGTGCACCAATTTTTGATTTAATATTCTTTTTTGCCCAGTTACCGAATGCAGCAGAACCTCCTGCTTTATTCATAAGGGCAACCATGGTTCCAAGAATAACCATGAAAATAAGAATACCAATATTGTATGAGTCTGCAATGTTTGCAACTAATCCGTCAGAAAAGAGATGATTCAGGAATCCTGAAAATCCAGATGCACCGGAAGAAGGGTCAACTACGAAGAAAATTGCACCAACAACAATACCAACAAAGAGAGAAGAATAAACTTCTTTTGTGCAAAGAGCCAGAACAATGGCTACAATTGCTGGGACAAGCGCCCAAAATGTTCCAATAGTACTCATTTTTTATTTACCACCTTTTGTTATTTAGAAGCAAGCTTCTTGAAATCTGTTTCCAAGGGTTTGCTAACTCCATCTTCTTCAAGCTTTTTAATAATTGAAATTGCACATTCAATTTCATCTAGTAAATCTGCAGATGTGTAAGTTTTTATCTGCTCAAGAGCTTTGATTACGTCTTTGTTTGTCATAGACTTCTCCTTTTTTATTTTTTCAGTTTATATTATACCACCCTTTATTTTTAGTGCGTAAAAAATTATTGTTTTATGATATACTTTTTTTTATGAATGTTATTGTAATAAATTCACCTTTAGTTCAGTTAAATACACCTTATCCTTCTGGAGCATATCTTTCTGCTTTCTTTAAAAGTCTTGGTCATAACACTTTCTGGGCAGATATGAGTATTGAATTATTCTATTCAATTTACAGTAAGGACGGATTAAAAAAACTGTTTGAATTTACTGAATCAAAAGCTCTTAAACTGGCAAAAGAAGCAGAGTTTCAGGGAGATGACAATACTGCATTTAATTTGCGCCGCTATGTTTCTACAAAAGAGCAGTGGATTAACTGGATTGATACAATAACTGCAATTTTAAGTGACGGAAAAAAATCTTTCAGTACAAGAGAAAAAGAACATCAGCTTTTGTATTCTCCTTTTGCACCTCGCGGAAATAGAATGGAAGGTTATCTTGGAAATCTTTCTCATGAACCAACTGTAGATGATGTGAGATTTTTGTGTTCCTATGCTCTTGCCGATTTAGCTGATTACATTACTGCGGTTTTTGATGAAAGCTTCAGTCTGATTCGATATGCAGAAGCAGTTTGCGCAGAAGGCTTTGATTTTGCGGAGGTTGAAGCTAAACTGGATTCTCCTGTTCTTATAAATTACTACGAACCGGTACTTAAAAAACTTTTTGATGTATATCAGCAGCAGATTGATTCTTCAATTGCAGAAAATAATCAGAAAACTTTAGTTTGTATTTCTATGCCTTTTGCGGGAACTTTTGTACCGGCTTTATTTTCTGCCAGATATATAAAAAATCGTTTTGGAAATAAAGTTTATGTTTGTGCAGGCGGTGGATTTGCCAATACTGATCTGCGTAATTTTAATGATAAAGCCTGCAGTAAATATTTTGATGCTCTTTCTTATGACAGAGGGTATGGTTCTTATATTGAACTTCTTGAAAAATGTGATTTTATAAATTCTGATGGTGATTTGCCACAGCTGTACAAATTGAGAGTTTTTAATTCTCCTTTTGATCTGAAATACCAGCCTCTGGAACCTTTGTGGGAAAAAGCTGAAACAAAAGCACAGGAAGAAGAAATTACTTCGGAAATTGTTCCTGATTATTCTGATATTGATTTTTCAAAGTATCTTAGAGTTTGTGATGATAAAAATCCTATGCATCGTTTGTGGACAGATGGAACCTGGATTAAAGCCTATCTTGCCCACGGCTGTTACTGGCATAAATGTTTATTCTGCGATACAAAGCTGGATTATGTTTGTGGTTATAAGCCTGTAAATGTTGATAAACTTTTTGACGGGCTTGTAAAAACTGCAGAAGAAAAGGGGATTTTTGGAATTCATTTTGTAGATGAAGCTTTACCTCCTGCAATTTTAAAAACCTTTGCTATAAAAAACGCACAGCAGGGAAATCCTCTGTATTATTGGGGAAATATCCGTTTTGAGAAGCCATTTACAAAAGATTTTGCTGCTTTACTCAGTAATTGCGGGCTTGGTGCGGTGAGTGCAGGGCTTGAAGTTGCTACTGGGAAAGGTCTTGCTAATATTAATAAGGGTACAGATTTAGAGACTATTGTTGCGGCTTGTGCGGCCTTTAAAGAAGCTGGAATTCTTGTTCACGCATATATGATTTATGGCTTCTGGTACGATACTCCTCAGACAATTATTGATTCTATGGAAACCCTCCGACAGTTTTTTGCTGCCGGTTTACTTGATTCTGCTTTCTGGCATCGTTTTGTTGTTACAGATAATTCTGAAGCTTATGATAAAGTAGACAAAAATTTTAATTCAATCAGCTATAAAAAATACGGTCATTTTGGTCCTGTTCTTGATTCTGCCCTGGAAAGCTGGATGCACGGTGAAAAACTGGATATGAAAGTTACAAAATGGTTCAACTTTGAAGTTCCTTTTCCTACTGTACCCAAAAATCTGGTAGAGCAGGCTATAGAAAAATACGAACGTGCAAACGAAAAATGTGATGTTGCCGGCAGTGTAAAAGAAGAATTTTCTAAACCAGAAGGAAAAATCAAAAAAGTTTACTGGCTTGGTTCAAAACCTGTCTGCTGTGGAAAAGAAATAGACTGGTTCTATCTTCAGGAAGAAAACCGGGCTTTAGCAAAAGAATTAGGTTTTGGTTCTTCTGAAGAATTAAGTGATTTACTGTGGAAATTAAGACCATCCGAAACAAAAGAAAACCGAATGGTTGCAATAAAAAAGATAAATGATAATATTACGGCGGTTAAAAAATTAGACCAGCTCCATGGAGCCGGTCTTGTAATTGCTTAAGTTATTTATATTTATTCTTCAATATCAACAACTTTAATGTGAGCTCCTAAATCCTGTAAACGCTGAACAAGATCTTCGTAACCTCGTTCAATCTGATAAACATTGGAAATGCGGCTTTCTCCATGAGCGCACATAGCTGCAATTACCATTGCCATTCCTGCACGAATATCTGGAGAAATTAAATGGTCTCCATGAAGCATGCTTGGACCGGTTACTACAGCACGGTGTGGATCACACAAAGTAATTTTTGCACCCATAGAAATCAGTTTGTCTACAAAGAAAAGACGGCTTTCAAACATTTTTTCAAAAATTAAAACTGTACCGTCAACCTGAGTTGCAACTACAGTCATAATTGAAGTAAGGTCAGCAGGGAATCCTGGCCAAGGCATATCATCAATTTTTGGAATTGCATTTCCTAAATCTGCATTTACCTTAAGATCCTGTGTATTTGGTACGGTAAGTTCATCACCAGAAATGCTCCAGGAAATACCTAATTTCTGGAAAGAATATTTTAATGGACGGATTTCTTCTGGTCTGATACCTTTGATTGTAATTTTACCTCTGGTAGCAGCAGCCATACCGATATATGAACCAATTTCGATATAATCAGGTCCGATTGTGTATTCACAGGTATGAAGTTTTTTTACACCTTCAATTTTAATAATGTTACTGCCAATTCCCGAAATTTTAGCACCCATTGCGTTCAGCATGTTACAAACATCCTGAATATGTGGTTCGCTGGCTGCATTACGGATAATTGTGGTTCCTTCTGCAAGAGAAGCTGCCATTACTGCATTTTCTGTTGCTGTAACTGAAGCTTCGTCAAGGAAAATGTCTGCTCCGACAAGCTTATTGGCAGTTAAATCAAAATGACCATTTACAGCAATGTGAGCACCTAACTGTTCCAAAGCAAGGAAGTGAGTGTCAACACGGCGGCGACCAATAACATCGCCTCCAGGTGGCATCATAACACATTTTCCCATACGGGCAAGAAGAGGTCCTGCAAAAACAATAGAACCTCTTACTTTTTTTGTAAGATCTTTTGGTAATTCTTTTGATTCAATTTTATCACACTGGATTTTCCAGTTATGTTTACTGAGTTTTTCTACTTTAGCTCCTAAAGCTTCCAGAATTTGAAGCATGACATTTGTGTCCTGAATTTCTGGAATGTTGTGTAAAATTACTGGTTCTGAGGTAAGAAGGGTTGCAGCAAGACAAGGTAATGCCGCATTTTTATTTCCACTGGCTGTAACTGTTCCCTGAATTGGATATCCACCCTCAATTACATATTCGTGCATAAAATAAACTCCGGTTTTTATATATTTTTTCTATTTAATCTGTGTTAACAGGTTAAGTAGAATATCGGAAGATTTACAGCATTGGTTTAGAGATAACCATTCACTTCTGGAGTGGAAATTGTGGGCTCCTGTAAAAATATTTGGAGTTGGAATTCCCATTTCTGTAAGTCTTGAACCGTCAGTTCCTCCACGAATTGGAGTGTTTACAATTGGAACTCCGGCTGCCTCAAAAGCTTCTGCTAATTGTGCTTTTACTTCCGGATGCTGTTCCAGTTTTTCTTTCATATTCAAATATTGCTGATTAAATTCAACAGTAACTTTTCCGCCAAAATTTGCGGCAACTTTTTCTGCAATTTCCTGAATAATTTTCTTTTCCTGTTCAATTTCTTCTATATAAAAGGATCTGAGTAATAAATGAATTGAAGCAGATTCAATTGAACCGTTTATTCCCATTGGAGCAATAAAGCCTTCATATTTTTCTGTAGTTTCAGGAGCTTTATTTCTTGGAAGCAAAGCAACAAAATTAGATGCAAGAATAGCTGCATTTACCATGTGTCCTTCCTTTGCAGTTCCTGTGTGGCAGGCTTTTCCGGTGAATGTTACATCAGCGCTCCAGGCATTAAAACATTCAGTTTCCAGTTCACCTAAGTGACCGCCGTCTACTGTGTATGCACATTTTGAATTAAATAATTCCAGAGGAACTTTATCCATGCCGTGACCAGTTTCCTCATCCGGAGAGAACATAACTTCTACAGCGCGGTGAGCAGTTTCAGGATTTTCTGCAAGATATTCCAAAGCTGTCATGATTGCTGTTATTCCGGCTTTATCATCTGCGCCTAAAAGGGTAGTGCCGTCGGTGGTTACAATTGTTTCTTTTTCTTCTCCCGCCAGTTTAAGATATTTGTCTGTTTGTGGATCAAGAATTATATTTTCTTTAAGACAGATTTTTCTTCCGTCATAGCTTTCAAATATCTGTGGATTTACATTTTTGCCTGTAACTTCATCAACAGTATCCATATGGGCCATAAGCATTACAGAACTGATATTTTCCATTCCTTTTGATGCAGGAAGATAGCCGTAAACATAGCAGTCTTTTGTCAGTTGAACTTCCTGTAAACCTAAGGTCTTAAGTTCTTTTTCCAGAATTTTTGCAAAATCAAACTGTTGTGGTGTAGATGGAAAAATGCCTTTGTCTGCCTGTTCTTCGCTGCTTTCCGACCATATTTTCACATAGCTTACAAAACGGTTAAGAAGTTTTTTTGTATATAAATCACTTTTACTAATTAAATTCATAGGGGAAGTATAACATTTTTACTTCTATTTTTCATCAAAAATGCCGATAATAAAGATATGGAAGAAGATAATAAAAATTTTACAGGTCAGCTTGAAGCAGCACTTGCCTTAAAGAAAGAATGGCTGAACAGCGATCTTTTACAGGATACTTTGAATCAGTATCGACTGGTTTATACCTGTGTAAAAAATATGAGTGAGATTTTCCAGAAAAAATCTCTTATTGTACCAGATCCATATAAGTTTGATCAGAAAATTTCTGATATTGGAACAGTAGAAACAGAAGCTTTTGCGGATAATGAAACTGATAAAGTATTAGGATATCGTTTGTCTAAATACGAAATGATTATGGATTATATCTGTACTTATTTCCGTTTCTCTGTTGATACTCTTACTATTTCAAAAGTAAAAGTTTTCCTTGAGTTTAATAATACTTTTGACTGGAAAAATATTTCTTCCAGTTCAATTACCCCAAATAATAAGGCTTTGGGTGAAGTAGTAAACCAGGCTCGTATGAATTCTCCAACTGTAACTATCAGTACCCTTAATGACTGTCTTGCCAAATGTGCTGATTCAATGACAAAAATTAACCGTCAGTTAGCAGAACTTATTGATTTTCAGCGTGAAATGTATAAAGGCCGAATTCGTAAAGATGTTATTGAACATCCTGATTTTGATATGAATAAGGCTATGTCTTCTCCAGATGCTGAGCTTGCTGAAATCAAAAAGGTTTATGCAAAAGTTATTGGTAAAAAGAATTTCTACACAGATTTGATTCAGGAAATTATTGACGAAGATCAGGCTCCAAATAAAGCAGATTTACAGTCTCGTCTTTTGAATAAACTTCAGATTAAGCAGACTAATACAAAAAAAGCAAAAGTGGGGCCAGATCCAAAATTTCTTCTTCTTGGTGCAATTAGTGCTTTAGGTGCAATTGCTCCAACTTTAAATCAGCTTCATCAGAAAGTGACAGAAAACTTTGAAATTCTTTTTGAACCTAAAAAGAGTTTTGGTGCCGCTCTGGCTAATTTCTTTAAAAAGATTCTTGGTTTGAAAGATGCTGATCATATTGTTTCTCTTACAATTGAAGATCAGAAAACAGGACAGAAGCATACACAGAAAATTCAGGTTAATCCTTTCCTTGAAGACATTGCAAAAAAAGTTCGTAATTATTCCGGACTTATGACAAAAGGTCCTGAATATAAAAAGATTGAAGCAGCTTCTGAAGAACTGGTGCTTTCTTTCCTTAATAAACAGATTTCAGATAATCAGTCTTTGTTTACTGTATTAAACGCACTTGATGAACATTTTAAGAAAAATGTCGATATTCTCAAAAAATATAGAGTCAAAGGTTTAAAAATAGATCTGGCCTCTTACAGAAACTCAATCATCAATGTAAATAAAAAACGCGGTGAATATGTTTCTTATAAAGAAGAACTGGAACAGATGAATAAGCTGGGAATTGGCAAGGTAAATGAATAAAAAGCTGATTTCTTCTATATTAATATTATTTTCTCTATTTATTAATTCTATATTTGCTCAGACAACTGAAGAGAATAAAACAGAAGAATTAAAGCAGAGTCTTGTAATTCTGGAATCCTTAAGGGAACATGATTTAAATCCTCAGACAACTACTTATGCTTCAGATGCTCAATTTTTAACTGGATTATATGAAGGACTTTTTTCTTATAATCCGGTAAATCTTGATCCGGTTTATGCCATTGCCGTTGATTACAGAATTTCCAGAGATAAAAAACGCTGGACTTTTAAAATTAATCCTAATGCATACTTCAGCAATGGAGAGAAAATTACTGCTTATAGTGTGCGAGATTCCTGGATGCAGCTGCTTTCTACTCCTTCTGCACCATATGCATCTTTGCTGGATGTAATTCAAGGGGCAGAAGCTTTTAGAAACGGCAAGGGAAGTGCAGATTCGGTTGGTATTTATGCTAACAGTGAAGAAGAACTCTCAATTCACTTAAAAGAAGCTGCAAATTATTTACCTAGAGTTTTATGTCATTCTGCTTTCTCTGTAATTAATTCAAATCCTACTGTTTCTAGTGGTCCATTTTATCTGGAAGATTACAGCGATGGCGTTTATGTAATGAAAAAAAATCCTTATTATTGGGATAAAGATAATACTCGTTTGGAAGAGATTACTTTTATTCAGTCTGATAATAAAGATGAAAATGCCTGGTATTATAATACTGGTGTAACTCAGTGGATTTCTGGTTCGGTTGATACAACAAAAATTATTAATCCAAAAGCAATTCAATTAAATGCAGAATTTGCTACTTCATATTTCTTTTTCAAATCTTATAAAGCAAAACCAGGACAGCAGCTTACTGTATGGGATTTCCCTGAATTCAGAAGTGCTTTATTTGAAGCAATGCCTTGGGATGAATTAAGAAAAGGTTCTTATTATCCTGCTCCAACTTTTGTTTATCCGTTAAATGGATATCCAATTGTAGAAGGTTATACTTATACAGATTCAAAAGAAGCAGAAGTTTTAATGAAAAATGCCCGTGAAAAGTTTGAAATTCCGCAGGATTTAACTATTCCTCTTATAGTAGAGCTTAGTGAAAATTCTGTAAGTGAAAATGTTCTTCAGGCAATGAAAGATGCATTTGCACCTTTGGGTGTAGAAATGATTGTTCTTCAAAAGTCTTATGCCAGCTATCTAAAGGGGATTTCAAATTCTACGGCAGATTTATTCTGTTATTCCTGGATTGGTGATTTTGCAGATCCTTTAGCGTTTCTGGAACTTTTCCGAAGTACTTCCACTCTTAATGATGCTGGCTGGGAAAATGCCGAGTTTGATGCTCTGTTAAAAAAGGCAGCCGAGGTATCTCAGGAAGAAAGATATAAATATCTGGCACAGGCAGAAGAGATTCTTCTGGATTCTTACGTGGTGATTCCAATTCATAATCCAGTTACAGTTAATATTGTAAATCTGGAGGAGGTTGGTGGCTGGGCTGCCAATGCTTTTGATATTCATCCGTTAAAATATTTGTATAGAAAAATGGTAAAGCCAAACTGGCCTAATGTAGTATTGAAATAGTCCTAATTGAAAATACATCGTTTTAGGAATATAATAAAATTCCATTTTAAAGACCTTTGGTTTTTGGAATGTAAATATTGTTATTTATATTAATTATAAGGGAATAAATTATGGTTATTTTAACATTGAACTGTGGTTCATCTTCAGCAAAGTATCAGGTTTACGATTGGGATAACAAAGAAGTAATGGCTAACGGTGTTGTAGAAAGAATTGGTATTGAAGGTTCTTGCATCACTCACAAAGCAAAAGGAAACAAGACAGAAATTGAATCTCCTTGTCCTACACATAAAGAAGCAATTGAATTAATTATTAAAGAAATTACAGATCCAGAAGTTGGTGTTATTAAATCAATGGATGAAATTGGAGCTGTTGGTCACCGTGTTCTTCATGGTGGTGAGAAATTTACAAAATCAGTTCTTATTACTCCAGAAGTTTTGGAAGGCTTCCGTTCTGTAGTTGATCTTGGACCACTTCATATGCCTGCAAATATTATGGGTATTGAAGCTGCTCAGAAAGTAATGCCAAATGTTCCACACGCTGCAGTTATGGATACAGCATGGCACCAGACAATGCCAGAAGAAACATTTATGTATGCTATTCCTCGTGAATGGTATGAAAAATATGGTGCTCGCCGTTACGGTTTCCACGGAACTTCTTTCCTCTATACAGCAAAACGTGCTGCAGTTCTCCTTGGAAAAGATCCAAAAGACTGTAACAT
>JAKSTK010000053.1 GCA_024402615.1 Treponema sp. | reverse complement strand
GCTGTCTTTCTTACGAACTTGGTGAACCAGATGAATCTGGTCGTCGTTCTCCAGTTGCAATTCCAGGTTCTGAACACGACGTTCCTTGTGATGCAATGATTGTTGCCCTTGGTAACGGTTCAAACCCTCTCCTTGTTGCTACAACTCCAGGTCTTAACGCAGATGCAAAGGGCCACATCACAGTTGATGAAAAACAGGCTACATCTCACGCAAAAGTATGGGCAGGTGGAGACATCGTTCTTGGTGCCGCAACTGTTATTTTAGCGATGGGTGAAGGCCGCCAAGCAGCAGCAGCAATTAACGAATACTTGGCAAAATAGCAGAAAAGCCAGAATGGCCGAACCCGAGCGGTGGCGAGTTTTGCGTAAGCGAAACTCGAGTTTAGTTGCAACGCAACTAATACCGATGGGTGAAGGCCGCCAGGCAGCAGCAGCAATTAACGAATATTTAGCAAAATAGCTGTCAGACCAAAATGGCCGGAAAAAAAGTTCCTCAGAAATGAGGAACTTTTTTATTTAACCGGGATTTAAAACAAAAGGGACAGAGTAAACTGTGATTAAACTATACAAATTTCTGTTTTCCTCTGTCCCTTTTGTATTAACCCACCGGCAAATTTTCTCAGATTCAAATCTCAGAAAAATCGTTAGATTTTTCCTAATCCGTGTGACATAAATATTTTTAATCACACGGATTATGAGCCACCTAACGGTGTCTCTGATTTTAAAAACAAAAGGGACAGAGTAAATTGTGTTTAAACTATGTAAATTTCTGTTTTACTCTGTCCCTTTTGTATTAACCCACCGGAAAGGTAAAACATTCTTGAAAACGAATCCCAGAAAAATCGTTAGATTTTTTCATAATCCGTGTGACATAAATATTTTCAATCACACGGATTATGAGCCACCTAACGGTGTCTCTGATTTTAAAAACAAAAGGGACAGAGTAAATTGTGTATAAACTATGTAAATTTCTGTTTTACTCTGTCCCTTTTGTTTTAACCCACCGGAAAGGAAAAACATTCTTAAAAACGAATCCCAGTAAAATCGTTAGATTTTTTTCTAATCCGTGTGACATAAATATTTTCAATCACATGGATTAAGAGCCACCTAACGGTGTCTCTGATTTAAAAACAAAAGGGACAGAGTAAATTGTATTTATGTAAATTTCTGTTTTGCGGTGGGTGTGCGAAGGCATGGAGCGGTGCGAAGCAGCCACCGCAAAGGCGGGACGCCTGCGGAGGCCGGCCGCCAGGCAAGCCGCGTAACGCCGTTTTGGTTAGGACAGGGTCGCCCTTTTGCTTTTTATTCTACATATTTCTTCACTTTTATTTTTATTTGCCGATAAACTAGTTATGAGTAGAAAAGAAAAAGAAACTGACAGCGAAACAAAAAAATCAAAGAAAAAGAAGAGTAAAAACTCTGGAATTGGGGTTGCATTGTTCTTCCTTGTGATGATTGTTTTGTTTATTATTTTCCTTGTTGAATTGCCAACCATTAAAGAAAATATCAGTCTTGTAATGGCTTCTCGCAGTGGAAATCAGGAATCTGCTCCAGTTACAGAAATATATAACAGTGAAGATGATGAAGTTCCTCAGCAGGAAGATAAAACCTTGACTATTAAAGTTGAAACAGAAAAGAAACCTGAAACTCCTGTTAAGCCAGAAAAACCGGCAGAAGAAAAGAAACCTGCAGAACCTGTGACTCAACCTAAAGAAGAAAAAAAGCAGCCTGTTCAGGAAACTCAGCCTGCTTCAACTGTTACTGAAGTTACAACAAAGGTTAGTTATACAGAATTACAGCTCTGCTTTGTAGAAATTGATTCGGAAGGCGCTGTAAGTCGTAAAATGATTAAGCGTTCTATTCCTAAAAATGATTCTCCACTTTCTACTGCAATTAAATTGTTGCTGGAAGGTCCTGACACAACAAAAGCTGGTGAAAAGAACTGTGAAACTCTCATTCCTGCAGGAACTAAATTGCTTAGTGCGAAGGTTCAGGGTGGAATTGCTTATTTGAATTTTAATGATAAGTTTAATTATAACGAAGCGGGAATTGCAGGGTCTGTAAAGCAGCTGGAACAGATTGTTTATACTGCAACTAATTTTTCTACTGTAAACAGCGTTCAGTTCCTTATTGAAGGGGAAAAACAGAGAGTTCTTGAAGGGGCACAGGAAGGATTAAATATTGATGTACCCCTTTCAAGAGCAAGTTTTAAATAATTATTTGATTTTGTAGCTTTTGAGGATTTTGTTGTAATAAGCCGAGCGTGCTTCAAAACCTTCTGCGTAAACAGCAAGTGAGAAGTACAATGGATTAGCAGAATCCTGTAAATACTTAGTATTTTTAATAGCAGTTCCGGATGTCTGATAAGTATCGCAGGTAATCTTGAACTGCTTATTTTTTTTGTCAGTTAATACTTCTGCAGTAGAAATATCGGTGTAGGCATCTGCACTGCTGGCAAGAAGATAACGGATAAGCATTTTGCTGTCTTTTGCAGGAATGTCTGAAAAACTGTCAAAGGTAAATGTTGTAATTACTGCTTCATTTCCAAGATTCCAGATATTAGCAAGGGGCTGTTCCCAGTTCTGGTCAATTGTAAAGTTCTGTTTACTTTCTGATGCAATTTTTACTGTTTTTGCTTTGTTTTTGAAATTCTTTTCCAGTTCAGTTTTTGCAGTTTTCTTAAGTCCTTTAAAATTTCTAAAAGCAGGATCATCTCCCGAGCGAATGGAACCAATTGTTACACAATCAAGCAGTAAAGTGTCATCAGAGCCTTTGATTGATTTAATGTTGAATAAAGGAATGATTGGATTGAATTTTACAAATACTGAGCCGCCGAACTGTTCATATTCCTGACTGTCTGTAATTCCCTGTTCCAGCATATTTGTAGAATTAGTAGTTTTGTAATTTTCGTTTGTTTCAGGATTCAGGTCGCCAAGATGAATTCTGCGGGAAGAGAATTCATAAAGAATATCGTGCATGTAATTCAAAATATCGATATCATTTGGATCATCAGAAATTCCGGCAATTACTTTTTCACCAATCATGTCCCAATGATCAGATTCTGGATTAATTGCTACGGCCAGGGAAATTGCTTTTTCTGGCCGTAATGTTGTTCCATCTGCAGGTGCATAATAGCGGATTTCAAAAGTTGAAGCATCGTAAGTTAAAATACCAATATATGATTCTCTGGTAAAAGAATAATCACGGTAGTAAACATATTCTCCAGGACGGTCTTCAATGTAAGAAGTAAAACCTGGCAGTGCAAAAATTAAAAAGGATAAATTAATCAGTAAAAGTGATAAAAATGTTTTTTTCATAAAAGTGAACCTCTTTTAGATAACAATTATTAAATCTATGTGATACAAAAAAAGACTCTGAAAGCAGTTCAGAGCCTTTTCTAAAATCCCTGTTATTTGGATTTAAATTTAGGAATTCAATTTAGCAAGTTCATCCTGAACAAACTTAATTGCTTTTGCTCCTGCTTCTGTTGCTGGTACAAGTTCAGCAGCTTCTGCAGTTCTAACCTTGAATTCAACATTTGGAAGGTTTTTATCACCAACTACAATACGAACTGGATAACCAATAAGTTCTGAGTCTGTGAATTTTACACCTGGTCGTTCATTGCGGTCATCAAGGAATACTTCAATTCCAGCTTTAGAAAGTTCATCGTAAAGCTTGTCTGCAACTTCCTTCATTGTGTCTTTGTACTGAATTGGGATAATTGCAACCTGGAATGGAGCAACAGACATTGGCCACTGAATACCTTTGTCATCGTGATGTCCTTCAATAATTGAAGCAAGAGTACGGTCAACACCAATTCCGTAACAGCCCATAACTGGAGTAACTGGTTTTCCATTTTCTCCAAGGTAAGTTACATTCATTGATTTTGTATATTTTGAACCGAGCTTGAAGATATGACCAAGTTCGTTTCCTTTTTTCATGTAGAATTTTCCGCCACATTCTGGACAAGCATCGCCTTCTTTACAAGTACGAACATCTGCAGTCATGAATGGAACAAAATCGCGGCCTGGTTCAACGTGCTTAATGTGATATCCTTCTTTACCAGCACCTGCAATACAGTCGTGCATATCAACAGTAGAAAGGTCAGCAAGAACAGGAATTTTAATTCCCATTGGGCCAACAAATCCGTGTGGAGCACCAGAGTATTTAAGTACATCTTCATCAGAAGCAAGTTCTGCACCAGAAGCTTTAAGTTCTGCGGCAAGTTTTGTTTCATTTACATCAAGATCACCACGAATAAGAACGCAGAAATATGATTCTGGAAGGTAAGTTACGCCACCTTCTGTAACAGTTTTGGCATTCTTGTAGAATTCGTTCTTTGAAAGATCGATTCCGCAGTTGTATACCTTGTAGATAAGTGCTTTAAGGAAAGTTGTTGGTTTTTCACCAAAGAATTTTTCCATGTCTTCAATTGAGAAAACATTTGGTGTAGCAACTTCTTCTACTGGTAAATCTGTTTTAACCTGAGGTTTTCCTTCTGAATTAAGAGGAACTTCAGTTTTACATGCAGCCTTTTCTACGTTTGCAGCATATGAACAGTTTGGACAGAGGAGGAGTGTATCATCACCAACTTCCGATTCAACCATAAATTCTTCTGAACCAGAACCACCCATAGAACCTGTATCTGCTTTTACAGAAATTGTTGTGAGTCCCATGCGTTTGAAGATTCTGCGGTAAGCTGCAGCAACATTTTCGTAAGATGCATCAAGGTCTGCCTGATCTTTATCAAAAGAATATGCATCCATCATGATAAATTCACGACCACGCATTACACCATAACGAGGACGGATTTCGTCACGATATTTTGTATTAATCTGATATAAAGTAAATGGAAGCTGTTTGTAAGAAGAAAGACCTTCACGAACAAGAGCTGTAAATGCTTCTTCTGCAGTAGGAGAAACAACCATTTCCTGTCCCTGACGATTCTGAGCAGTAAGCATTTCTCCTGCCATTTTGTCCCAGCGTCCTGACTCTTTCCACAAGTCACCGGGCTGAATTACTGTAGGTTTAATTTCCATGAGACCGGCATTATCCAGTTCTTCACGGATGATTTTCTGAACTTTCATTAAAGAACGGTAACCGATTGGCATGTAAGCATAAAGACCGTTTCCAAGTTTTCTAAGCATTCCAGAGCGCATCATCAACTGATGGCTGGAAATTACAGCGTCATTTGGCGCTTCTCTTAAGGTTGAGATAATAAATTTTGAAGCTTTCATAGAAAGATATTATAGTAGATTTTAAATCTATGGGCAATTATGCTAGTTAATTCTCCAATGGTTGTTGTTATCCTGGAAGAATCGTTTTGCATTTACTTCCAGTAAACGACCATCTTCTCCAGACATTTTTACCATGTTTGTAAGAGGATTAACTTCTGTAATGCGGAAATTAGTGCCGTCATAATGGATATGCAGGCCTTCACTTGGAAGACTTTTTCTTGCTTCATTGTACCAGTCAAATTCATAAGAAAGACAACATAGCAGGCGACCGCACTGTCCGGAAATCTTCATTGAGTTGAGGGAAAGATTCTGATCTTTTGCCATTCTGATAGAAACTGGTCGAAGTTTATCTGAAACTCCGTGACAGCAGAATGGTCTTCCGCAAACGCCTAAACCACCGGTGATTCTTGATTCATCGCGGACACCTATCTGGCGCAATTCAATACGCATTTTGAATACAGAAACAAGGTCTTTTACTAATTCACGGAAATCTACACGGTTATCGGAGCTGAAAAAGAATAATACTTTTGGTTCTTCAAATAAGAAGTGAGTATCAACCAGCTTCATATCAAGTTTATGAGCAGCAACTTTTTCTTTGAAAACCTGGAAAGCGTCTTTTTCTTTTGCCAGTAAGGATTCTCTTTTTGTTAAGTCTTCTTTGGAAGCTTTACGGTCAATTGTGACAATATCTGACTGTTTAATACCCATTGGGCGTTTAGAAATACCAAGCACTTTTGCCATATCTTTTCCATAACGGGTAGGAGTTACAACATAATCTCCTGGCAGTAAAGTTGCTTTACCCTGGTATTTTGCATAGAGAGTTTCGCTGGAATATTCCAGTTTCAAATGATAAAGGGGATAATCAACTACAAGATTTTCACTTGTAAGGTCTGTTCCTTCTCCGTCTTCGAGGCTGGAAAGGTTTTCGTTGTCTTCTATATCGCTTTCAAAAATATCACTCATATTTTCACCGTTATTTTAATTTTATACTTAGGATTGCAATAAATCCACAATTAATCCTTTAATTTCGTTTACACTATCAAGAATTTTTAAGGCTTCTTTATTTACCTTTGTTGTTAGCATTTCACGGGTAAGGGCATCAAGCTTCTGATTAATTACCTGAATGGTTACTTTAGGATTTTTAGCATGAGGAGGCAAGGCATAAGTAGAAAAATAATTGACCGCGTCTGTCATTTCTGGATGTCCCCAGCGGTTTATCTTTCTTTTTGCAGTAACCTCGTAATTGTTTTTCACTATATATTTAATGAACTGCTGAACATTCTTCTTAAAATTATTCAGATTCTCTGTAGTAGGAGAAACAGAAACTGCATTTCCTGCTTCATCAACAAGATCCTTTAAGAAAATAGCCGCTTCTTCTACCGGCATATCTGCAATTTCTGGAGGGAAGCCTTCCATTTCCAGTCTGGTCTGATCTGTCTGTGTTTTTAATAAGTTTGCAAAGCTGAGTTTGTTCTTTGAATTGACTTTTTCTTTTTTGGCTTCTTTAGCTGCCTGACCAGAAGCGTTTAATACACCAGAGTAATAAGAAGATGCGCCAAGAGGGTTAATCTCGCTCATTACAGTGTTACCTTCTTTTTGATAGCAGTAGACTGCAGATATTTTTCTGTTTCAGATTCATAGCGTTCATTGTCTTTAATTGAAATACAATGTCCGTGGAAAACTGCTTTTTCATCAATCTGAACTTTATGAGAAATAATATCACCTAAAACCACAGAATTGGACAAAAGACGAACACTTTCTACTGCGTGAACATCTCCTAGAATAATTCCGCCAATGATTACTGATTTTGCTGTAAGATTACCATGAAGTCTTGCATTATCTCCAATCATTGCATTTCCGTCTGTTTCCAGATTTCCTTTGATATCGCCGTCAACGCGTACAAAACCGTTAACTTTAATATCGCCAGTAAGAAATGAACCACTTCCGATTATTGTGTTAATGGAGATATCATCTGCTCGTAATGCCATAAATACCTGTTAAAGTTTAATATTAATATATTTTGCAGGGTCTACAACATCAGATCCGATATGAACTTCGTAATGCAGGTGAGGTCCTGTAGAAATACCAGTGTTACCTACATAACCGATAACATCGCCCTGTTCTACAAGCTGACCTTTTTTTACACGATAATTGCTAAGGTGAGCATAACGAGTATAAATACCATGGTTATGTTTAATAATAACCTGATTTCCGAAACTGTTGTCATAGCCTACAGTAACAACCTGTCCTGAGGCAGTTGCCATAACTGGATCCCCTGAGCGGTAAGTAGAGAAGTCAATTCCTTTGTGAATATACCATTGACCGCTTAAAGGATGCATATTTGGTCCAAAAGCCATAGAGATATGGAGGTTTGGACTTTTAATAGGGCTGATATTAGGAATTTCAGTGAACAGAGACTGCTGTGTTTTAAGCATTTTTCCAATCTGTTCAATAGGTTCAATTGCACCTTCCAGATATGATGTAAGTTCCTGAATATCTGCCAGCTCACGTGCGGAGCCTGTTGTAACATCTTTTGAACTGAACAATGAAGAAAGGTCTCCGTTGTTCAAAGATGAATTGTTATTCGAACCAACCTGCTGAATACCAAGCAGGGAAAGGCTTTGAGAAAGAGAAGTCTGGAAACGTTTAGCAGCCTGGAAAAGATTTGCATTTTCATCACGGAGCTGATCAAGGCTGGCAAGATTTTCTCTGTTCTGGTTCATAAGACTGTTGATTTCTGAATTAGAAGCAACAGATTTTTTATTGAAATAAATAAAAGAAGACAGAATTCCTACAGTAAGAAGTCCGCCTAAAATAAGTGCAAATACATTTGTCTGGAAGTTGATTACTTTTCCCTGTGAGTGAGGAATCAACATTACAGTGAGTTTATTATCAAAAATGTGGAATACTTTTAAAAAGAAATTACCAATAATACGGAAAAATGAATTTGTTCTGTGTGATACTCGAGAAGAAAACTTTCGTTCAAATTTTCGTACGGTTTTATTTTTAGACAAAACAGACTCCCACTAGCCAAACGATTTTATAATACTAACCTTGAGATTATAACATAGCGACTATTTAATGTCAAAAAGTGCTTATATAAGAAAACTTGTGTATCTTATTTGACGATTGAACAATCCTATGTTATCTTTATCGGGTAAACAAAAAGTTTAATTAATAATTATTATTAATTATTTTCCCTTGCCATAATTTCTAAATTTAGGAAGAAAAAAGCCATGAAGTTATTTGATACTCACGCTCACATCGGGCTTATATACGATGATCCTATTGAACAATTACGCGTAGTTCAGCAGGCCAAACATGCTGGTGTAGAAAGAATTATCAGCATTAACAACAGTCTTATGGACTTTCCAAAAGTATACGAAACCTTTAAAGCCGTACAGGGTGTATACCACGCAGCCGGAGTAGCTCCATCAGAAGTTACAAATCCTGGCCGCGACTGGATTAACACTTTGGAAAGTTATCTTGAATTGCCAAATGTAGTTGCAGTTGGTGAAACAGGATTGGATTATTACAAACAGTTTGGTGACAAACGCTCACAGATTGAATTGTTTATTACTCAGCTGGAAATTGCTCAGAAATATAATCTTCCTGTAATTATTCACAACCGTGAAGCAGGCAGTGACCTTTATGAAATTCTCAGCGAACGATTGCCAGATGCCGGTGCTATTCTTCACTGTTACTCAGAAAACAAAGAATATGCACAGAAATGTCTTGATAAAAATATCTGGTTCAGCTTTGCAGGAAACCTGACTTACCGTAACGCAAGAAATCTTCACGATACTGTTTGTTCAATTCCTGTAGATCGTATTCTTATTGAAACAGAAAGTCCATTTATGATTCCTGCAGAATATCGTGAAAAGAAACGAACAATGCCTGCATATCTGCCATCAACAGCAAAATTCCTTGCTGATATGCTGGAAATGGATCCGGAAGCATTAAGTGAACAGTTGTGGAAAAACAGCTGTAAGGCTTTCAATCTTCCTGAGTAATATGTCTGAACTCTACCATCCAGTTAAAATTGGAAATGTTGAACTAAAAGGAAATCTCTTTCTCGCTCCTGTTGCCGGTTACAGTGATATGGCTTTCCGTTCTGTTTGTATTGAAAACGGTGCCTGTTTTACTTATACGGAAATGGTGAGCGCAGAAGCGTTAGTTCGTAAAAATCTTAAGACTGAAGTTCTCATGGCCCGTGCCTGCAATGAAAAGGCATATTCCGTTCAGATTTTTGGTGGTGAAGCAGAAACTATGGCGGCAGCTACAAAAATCGTAAAGGAAAAAACTCACTGTGAAGTGATTGATATTAACTGTGGTTGTCCTGTTCCAAAAATTACAAAAACTGGTGCAGGTTCTGCATTAACCCGTGATCCGGACAGACTATATACAATTGCAAAGGCAGTAGTTGATGCGGCTGAAGGAACTCCCGTTACAGTAAAAATCCGTTCTGGCTGGGAACGTCCAACTCTTACCTGGAAAGAAGCGGCACAAGCGGCTCTGGAAGCAGGAGTTTCTGCTATTACAATTCATCCAAGAACAAAAACTCAGGGTTATGAAGGTCATTCTGACTGGAATATTATGAAACAGCTGGTAGAACTGGTTGATCATAAAATTCCTGTTTTTGGTTCGGGGGATTTATTTAAGCCGGAAGATGCTAAGAAAATGCTTGAAGAAACTGGCGCCGATGCAGTTATGTTTGCCCGTGGTGCTATGGGAAATCCGTTTATTTTTAGAGATACAACTTCTTTACTGCTAAAGGGCAGTTATGAGCCGGTTTGCACAGAAGAAAGAATCAGAACCGGTTTTGCAGAACTGGAACGGCTTGTTAAGGAAACCTCCGAACAGCATGCCTGTCTTGAAATGCGTAAGCGATTTGCAGCTTATTCTAAAGGAATTCAGAACGGGGCCGCTCTTCGTGCACAAATTGTTCATGCTTCAACCGTAGCAGATTATCACGCTATTTTTGATGAAGTACTGAAAGGCTAAAACAGCTTTTTATAATTCAGTAAAAGCTTAAAAATTGCATATATCCTTTCTTTCTGTTAAAATATACAAGTTATAAGTCATGAGTTTATTGCAGTCTATTTCAGATTTTCTGGAATCAATTTTTAAGAGATCCTCACCCGAAGTTCAAAAAAAGCAGCTGATGAAGCGGCTTGAAGCAGAATTAAAGAATTTTGAACCTCCAATTTATCAGAATGGAAATCTTCTTCCAAACTTTGCCGAAGCCTTAAACTCTCTGTACAGAAATACAACTCCTTTGGATAACTTATTCCTTACCACTGTTAGTAATTCTGATATTCCACGCCAGCACCGTTTTGAAGCACAGTTAATCATTACAGGTTATTCTCCAGCAGATCAGTCGGCACTGGAATCTTTGACTTATGAAAGCCGCAAACAGGAAATTCTTGGAGAAATTGATGCTCCAGAAAGAGTTTACATGCGTCAGAGAAAATTGCTGGAACGTTTGCTGAAGGAGCTTAATGCGGAAAACTTTAAAATGATGGACAGAGATATTTTGAATCTCCGTCAGTTTGTAGATTTCTGTCATGTTGGCTTTTTGCCTTTACTTCAGATTTTTGATATTAATTATCAGGCTGGAAATTCCAGTTATCAGCCAAATTTCAGTGAAGTTCCAATTTCAAAAGCTGTAAATGTACTGGAAGATATTTATTATCAGTCGGCAGGTCTTAAAATTACTACAACAACTGCTGATCAGGTAGTTGCTCTTGCACAGCTTAAAAGAGGAAATACTCTGTCTAATCAGGAAACCTCTCTTTATGTTACAAACCTTAAGAAAATTAATTATGTACTTACAAAAGTTTTGACTCAGGATTGTTTAAAAACTTTGATTCGTCTTGCAAAACAGAATATTAATGCTGAACCGGAAGTTGCTTCATATACAGGCTCTCCAAGACAGGAATTTGCAAATATGATGCAGTCCCGTTATGAGGCCGAAGAACAGAGAATTAAAACTGAACTTCAGGATGAAAGAATTGGTTCGGAAGTTTCTGAACTGTTTAAAAATTCTGAACTTCTTAATTTCCGGGGCTACAATTCGGAATTTAATTTTG
The DNA here is from genome assembly GCA_024402615.1 of Treponema sp. GTDB lineage: Bacteria > Spirochaetota > Spirochaetia > Treponematales > Treponemataceae > Treponema_D. The sequence goes on along the minus strand of JAKSTK010000053.1, from coordinate 3,709 downwards.
TATTACAGTCAAATACTCCATTTTCGTTCCAGTGGATTTTACCAATTCGTGTACTTAAAACTTTCCTTAGTGTTTATATGTCAGAAGGTATTAAGAGCCTTTTGAATGATATTGTAATTGAAGGATTCTTTAATAATGCTCAGTATAAGACAAATTTTTCTCAGGCAATTTACTCTGTAATTAATGCAGACAAACTGCTTGAAGAATTTGAAGAATCTTTTGGAGAGGCAAAACGCAACAGTATTGGCGTAATGCAGAGTTATCTTAAAGACAGTCATAAAGATAAAGATTTCTATAAAAAGCTTGAACGAATGGTTATTGATGCAAATAACGAAGCTCACAAAATCCTTCAGTCAATCTGTTCAACTCTGTGCTATGTTTATAAATCGGTTGATGAATTAATTGCCGATGCAAAAAAACCTTCCAGTGAAATCATTGATAATATTAAGGTTTTAATGACTTCTTCAAGAAACATGGAAAATACTAACTTGCTGGAGAAACAGCATACTGACTGGCATTTGTTTTTTGAAATCATGAAAAACTATGTTATTATTAACCTAGGTGAGAGTCAGTCATGATTGAAACAAAAGAAAAAACAAAGCATACAAGAAGAAAAACAAAAAAAAATAGAGCTCAGGAAATCCTTGAAGTTACTCTTCAGTACGAAAAGAAAATTTATGACCTTGAGCAGTTACTTGATATTGCCAAATCTTTCTGTTCAACTTTAGACTTCAGTAATCTTCTGGAATCCATTGTATATATCTGTATGGCTCAGATGCACGTTCTTGGTGCAGAAATTTTCGTAAGAGATTTTATTTCTAACGAAGGTTTTATTCTTGAAACTTCCCGTGAAATTCAGGACGAAAATGCAAAAATCATTATTCCAGATGATTCTCCAGTTATTTCAAAATTACTGGAACTTAATAAACCTGTTACTTACAGTGAACTTTGTCTTTCGGTAGGAACCTGTGAGGATCTTTCTGTGCTTGGCAAGTTTTCTCCAACACTTATTGTTCCACTTATTCAGAGAAATCACTTGAATGGTGTTCTTGTCCTTCAGGAACGAATTGCCATTGATGATGATACAAGTTACACAGAATATGAGCAGGAACAGATTATGTCCATTGCTACTTTGGCTTCTGTTGCTATTAACAATGCTCGTCTTCTGGAAATGTCTTCTACCGATATGATGACTCATCTGAAGTTGAAATATTACTTCTTCAGTGTTCTTTCTGAAGTACTTGATAATGCAATTCAAATGCAGAAAAGTGCTGCCGTTCTTATGTTTGATATTGATTTCTTCAAACATTTTAACGATACCTATGGTCATGAATGCGGTGATTATGTATTAATTACCGTTGCAGATTTAATCAAAAAAAGCCTTAGAGAAACTGATGTTGCAAGCCGTTACGGTGGAGAAGAATTTACTGTTCTTCTTAATGAAGCAAAAGAAGAAGAAGCTATGCTGGTTGCTGAAAGAATCCGTTCTGCTATTGCAAATCACGATTTTGTTTACAATGATCAGCATATGCATGTAACAATTTCGGGTGGTGTCTCTGTTTTTGATAAAGATTCAAATCCTGTTACAGCTCCAAATCTTTTTGTAGATCAGGCTGACCAGGCACTTTATATTTCAAAGTCTTCTGGAAGAAATAAAGTTTCTCTTTATGCTCCATTCTTAGAAAGCCTTGACAGCGAGGATTAATTAATGTTTCTTCGAAAACCTTTTAAGTACTCATACTTTCATGCATCGCTGATGCTGGTGATTATTAATTTTATTGTATTTTTTCTCACTAAAATGAATCCACGACTGGCGTATATTCTGGCATTAAATCCAAGATGTATTATTAATGGTGCTATTCTTTCGGAAGGTGGAAAAGTATATCACTGTGTGTGGCAGTTTATAACTTACATGTTTGATCATGCAGGATTTTCTCATATTTTTATGAACATGCTGGCTCTGATTATGTTTGGTACTGCAGTAGAAAAGGCAATTGGTTCAAAAGAATTCCTGCTGTTTTATTTTGTCTGCGGAATTTTCAGCGGTCTGCTTTCATTTATTACTTATTTGATTTTTGGTAATTACGGTGTATTCCTTCTTGGTGCCAGCGGTGCAGTTTATGGTGTTCTTTTTGCTTATGCTGTGTGCTATCCAAGAAGCAAAGTATTTATCTGGGGAATTGTTCCTGTACCGGCTCCGATTCTTGTTCTGATTTATGCAGTAGTTGCTATTGTTGATGAAGTGTTTTATGTGTCTAATATTTCAAATATTACACATTTATTTGGATTTTTAACCGCCTGGCTGTATCTTTTGATTCGTATGGGTGTTCATCCTATTAGAGTATGGAAAAACTATCGCTAAAAAGAATATTCCTTAGTATTTCTCTTCTTCTTTTGTTCAGTGGATTGTGGGCTCAGGTGCCTTCAATTATTGAACATATTCGTCTGCCTTTGTGGGCTGAACTGGATGTTTATCCCGGTTTAGAAAATCTTACAGAGGCAGAATTAAAAGCGCTGAAGGAAAATGAAAATGGGCCTGGTTTATACAATGACTGGGCTGAAGGAAAATTTGATTTTGCAATTGCCAGAATTAAAGAAACTGCAGATTTTCTTGTTGACGGAATGGTTTATGGCTGGGAATTTTCTTACACACCGTCTGATAAAGAACGGGGAGTAGAAGAGTTTCTGGAAATTGTTCCTATAGAAAAACTGGACAGCACTGGCGGAAGATTAAAGTATTCTTCTCCATGGATTGATGAAGAAAATAACAGATTGAACTGCTGGATTGATTATACGAGATCAAGTTTTCAGATTCAGAACTATTATTTGTGGTCATCAATTCAGAATCCTGATATTCAGGGCAGGGGATATGGTTCCATAGAAGACGGGTTTGACGGGATAAAAGCGGCGGCCGCAGATGCTTTGAAAGATGCTGTTCGTGGTTACTATCGCGGCAAAATTAGAAATAAACCAAAGGAAATTACAGGTTCAGTGTTGATCAGGAAACTTCCTGTTCTTGGAATTGATGCTGGTCGGTATGTTATAAATCTTGATTTTTTCCTAGAATGCGGTAAAATCAAGGAGTATACACAGTTCTGATTTTTATTTAGAAGGAGATATTTATGAAGAAATTAGTTGCAGTTTTGGCAGGACTCACTGTTATGTGTTGTATGTTTGCACAGGGAGTTCGTCAGGCAGAACGCGAAATAGATAATGAAACTTTTGAAGCTGAAAAAACAAAGACAGAAACAATTATTCCAAAGGAACAGCATATTACTGATAATTTTGCTTCTGTAAAAATTGAATATCAGCCAATGTTCGATCAGGTTCGTATTTATTATGAAACAAATTATGTAACTTACGATAAAGGTGCTGCTATGAACACTGTTCTGGAATGTCTTGCAGATTTCCAGGTTGATCACCAGTATTCAAGATACCGTTATCTTAAAGATGACAAAGAAAAATACTTCAAAGACGAAAAAGGTAAGAGAAGAGCACAGTATATTTCGACTGTTCAGTTTGTCAGATAATCAGTCAAAATATCTTGCAGGGTATTCTTATTTTATTTGAAATGTAGTAAAATAAAAGCCGGTATTTCTATGAAATATCGGCTTATTTTTTTATAAATTGGTTATAGATTTATATAAGGATTCAGAAAATGGATATCAAAAACACAATTAAAAATCATCATCCGCTTGAAATTAAAGCT
>JAKSTK010000052.1 GCA_024402615.1 Treponema sp. | reverse complement strand
CTCCAGATTACGACACATTCCTTGCAAACTCAGATGTAATTTACGATTTGAATAAAGCAGGCCTTATCAGCGCAATGTACCCAGTAGGACCAGGGGGAGTCGCAGAAGCTGTGACAAAAATGGCAATGGGTAACATGATTGGTTGTGAAATCGACGGTTCTGATATTAAATCACTCTTTGTTCCAACATACGGTAACATCATTATTGAAACAAAAGAAGATTTGACAAAAGCTGGTCTTAAAGCAGGAACAGTAACTAAACTTGGTAAAACAATTGCTGACCGCAGTGTAAAAGTTGTAAATGCAACTTTAGGCGGAGTTACAAATCCTTGTGTAGAAATTGCTCTTGAAGATACAGTAAAAGTTTGGGAAGAAAAACTTGCAAAAGTATTCCCACCAGTTTCTGGATATCCTTTACAGAAAGAACTTCCAGAATGGGCAACTTCAGTTCACAAATCACTTTCTGATGTTCGTAAGGCTCCTGCATTTGTTCAGGCTAAATCAAGTCCAAAAGTATTGCTTCCTGTATTCCCAGGTACAAACTGTGAATTTGATATGGCTCGTGCTTTCAACCTTGCTGGCGGTAATACAAAAATCGTTGTTCTCCGTAACAAGAATCCAGAAATGCTGGCAGAAAGTTTGCTTGAACTTGAAAAAGAACTTAAAGATACACAGATTCTCGCTCTCTCTGGTGGTTTCTCTGCCGGTGATGAACCAGACGGATCTGCAAAATTTATTGCAAACGTTTTGAAAGCAGGAAATATTTCTGACGAAGTTATGAACCTCCTGAAGAAACGTGATGGTCTTGTACTTGGTATCTGTAACGGATTCCAGGCATTGGTTAAGACTGGTCTTGCAATGTATGGTGAAATCGTTGATATGAAAGATGATATGCCAACTCTTACTTACAACAGAATTGGTCGCCATATCAGCCGCATTACTCGTACAAGAATTGTTTCTGCAATGTCTCCTTGGGCATTGCATCCAAGTGTAGTTGATGGACGTAATCACCTGATTGCAATTTCTCACGGTGAAGGACGCTTTGTAGTTGATCCTGTAACTGCAGAAAAACTCTTCAAGAACGGACAGGTATTCAGCCAGTATGTTGATGAATACGGTGTACCTGCAATTACAGAACCAGACAATCCAAACGGTTCTGCATTTGCTATTGAAGGTATTACTTCTCCAGATGGTCATGTACTTGGAAAGATGGGACACAACGAACGCGGTGTTGGAATGTGTGCTAACGGTTCAAGCTTAGACTTGTTCAAGAATGTTGGTGGTAATCCAATTACAAATGAAAATGAATCAACTTGTGAAAATATTTTTGCAGCAGGTGTTTCATATTTCACAAAATAAATAAAAAAGGGTTATTCCATATAATATTCCCGTGTCAAAACACGGGAATATTTTTTAGAAAGGTATTTTATGAAAAAACAGATTTTAGTTCTTACAACAGTTATGTGTATTCTTGCAGGACTTGTTTCTTGTGGTAAAAAAGATGCACCAATTTTAGATGACTGTGGCTGTTACATCGATGTTTATACTGCAAAGAAAGCTGCAGAAAAGCAGAAGAAAGATATGCTGGTTTTTATTACAGTTAATCATGAAGATTACAGTAGTGAAGATCTTATTGATAATGTTTTAATGACAGATGAATTTGACGAACAGATTAAAAGCAAATATGTTGTTTGCCATCTTGATTTCTCTGGTTCAACAGCAGAAAAGTTCATGATTGATGAAACTGCAACTGATGCAGAAAAACTTGCTGCCGAACCATACAAAATCGCCTGGGAATCTGGTTATCAGTTTGCTTCTCTGCTTGCCTGTCAGTATACTCCTGCAATTTACATGTTTACTAAAGAAGGGTATGTAGTTGCAGAAGTTGAATATGATGAAGAAATTACAGATGTTGCTAAACTTCAGTCACTTCTCAGTGTATATGATGATGACAAAGCTGAACTTGAAGCAATGGTTGCTGCTACAAAAAAAGGGTCAAAACTTGATCAGGTTAAGGCAATTGATGCATTCTACAAAGCAACACCAGAAAATTTCCGTTATTTTATGTTAGACCTGGCAGTAAAAATCCCATCTCTCGATAAAAATAACGAAAGTGGTCTTGTGGCAGATTATGTTCTTGTTTCTGGTGAGCAGAAGGTTTCTAAACTTCTTATGCAGAATGATGTTGCCGGTGCTGCACAGGAATTCCTTTCAATAGCTAAAAATCCTTACTTGAATAAAGAACAGCAGATGGACTGTTATTTCAATGCAGCATATTTCCTTTCAATGTCAGGTGCCGCTACAGAACAGGAAGTTCTTGCATTTCTTCAGCAGGGGCTTGCAATTGATCCAGAAAGTCCTAATGCAGAAAAATTCAAGCAGGCAATTTCATATTTCAGTAATCCTGAAAATTTTGAGTAACAGGTAAAACTCCACATGGACGACATACCGGTCTATATTATCATTACAGCAGTAGTTTTAATCATTCTCTCAATGCTCTTTTCTATTTCGGAAAGTGCATTTCTGGGAATGAATAAACTCCGCCTGCGTATTAAACGAAAAAACAAAGATAAGCGTGCTCTTCGGGCAGGAAAACTGCTGGACAAAAAAGAGCATCTTATTAATTCTCTTTTAATTTCCAACGATTTAGTTAATATTTTCCTTTCTTCAATCATTACTTCTATAGCCTTAGCTTTGGCTGGTGAAAAAGGTGTTGGTTATGCAACTTTACTGGCAACTGTACTTCTTTTGATTTTTGGAGAAATTACGCCAAAAACAATTTCTACCCGCTGCCCGGATAAAATTGCTTATGGTTTAAGTGGTTTTGTTTCGGTTGTCGTTTTTATTATGAAACCGCTGGTTGTAGTTGTTACTGCCATTGCCCGTGGAATACTTCGTATTTTTGGTGTTAAAACTAATAATAAAAAACAATCCTATACAGAAGAAGAAATTAAAACTTTTTTTGATATCAGTTCTGAAAGTGGTGTAATTGAAGAACAGGAAAACCGTATGATGAGTCAGGTTTTTAAGTTTTCAGATCTGGAAGCTCAGGATATTATGGTTCCTCGTACTAAAATCAGAGCTATTTCCTATGATTCAACTTACCGCGACATTATTGAACTTTCTCAGAGATTGGGTTTTACCCGTTTTCCTGTTTATCGTAAATCTATAGATGATATTGTTGGAATTATTTATCTGAAGGATTTATTGTTGTACAAGAACCAGCAGGAAAAATTTTCTTTACAGAAAGTGATGGTTCCACCTTTGTTTATTCCTGGAACAAAGAAAATGTCTTCTGTTCAGCAGATGCTTTTTGACAATCATCAGTCTATGGCAATTGTTGTAGATGAATATTCTGGCACTGACGGACTTTTAACTACAAAAGATATTTCCCGTGAAATTTTTGCTTTTCCTGGAGATAATTCTCTTAGAGGTAAGGTTTTTGATTTTGATTCAGTTGAAGATAAAAATGATTTTGAAGTAAATGGTTCGGTTTTGCTAAGAGTATTGAGCAGTAACCTTCATATAGATTTGAATTCAGACATTAATGAAACTATCGGTGGATGGTTTACAGAACAGATTAACAGAATGCCTGAGACAGGTGATGAATACGAATATGAAGGCTGGCTCTTTGTTGTAAAAAAGATTCAGGCTCACAGAATTGAACGAATTGAAATTAAAAAACAAAAGCTGGAAGAGGAGGGAATTGAATGATAGGTAATATTATAACTCTCCTTTTGATTCTGGTACTTATATTGTTTGTAGGCTTCTTTACTTCTTCAGAAACTGCATATTTAAGTCTTTCAAAGCTTAAAGTAAGAAGTCTTGTGGAACAGAAGAAAAAGAACGCAAAGGTTGTAGCAAAACTTAAAGAAGATATGGATAAACTGCTTACAACAGTGCTTATTGGTACTAACTTTTTGAATTCTTTAGTTTCTGCCCTGGCTACTGCACTGGTAGTAAAAATCTTTGGCGGTGGTGGAGTTGGTTTGCCAACTTTTGCAATTGCTTTCTTTATTACAACTTTTGGACAGATTATTCCAAAAACACTGGCTGGTTTATATCCGGATAAAGTTGCATCGGCTTTTTCTGTGCCTTTGTATATTCTTAAAATTATTTTATTTCCTCTTGTCTGGCTTTTTGAACGCCTTTCTCATCTTGTTGTAAAAGTTGTAGAAAAAGTTATTAAACCATCTGGAGCAATTGTTACAGAAGAGGAATTAAAAACTATTATTGATCTTGGTGAAAAAGAAGGTACTATTGAAAAAGATGAAAGCCGAATGATGAATAAAATCATTCAGTTTAATGATTTAGAAGTCAATGATATTATGAAACACCGTTCTTTAGTAAATATGATTAGTGAAACTGCAGATTACAATGAAGTAATTCAAACCTTTATGACTTCAGGATTATCTAATCTTACTGTTTATAAAGAAGAAAAAGAAAATGTAACAGGTGTAATTAATTATAAAAATATTCTGTTTGGTTCAAAGGATGATGATTTAGGTACTGGTTATGCAGGTCGTGTAATGAAGGATGTTCTTTATGTTCCAGGAACTTTTTCTGTACTGGAAATCCTTAAAAAATTCCGCGAAAGTGAAGATAAGTTTGCTGTAGTTTTGAACGAACAGGGACAGACCTCCGGAATTATTACAATGGAAGATATTATGAAAGTGGTTTTTGGCCGTATGACTGATGTAACCTCTTATGACAATCTTCCTGCGGTAGAGAAAATAAAACCGGTTGGTAAAAATACAGTACTTGTTCCCGGTGATGTAAAGCTGGAAGAAATAAATGAACTGCTTAATTTGAAGCTTGAATCGGAGGATATGAATACTCTGGGTGGATGGATGCTGGAACAGTTTGGTTATTTACCTTCAGTAGGAAGTGTTATGGTTTATGAAGGCAATATTTTTACTGCCGAAGATATTTTCCAGCGCCGTATAAGCAGTGTAAAAATCCGCATCAGATAAAAAAATACCTCGGAAAATCCGGGGTATTTTTAGTAAAACAGTTTTACTTTTTTGGTCTTGTATGAACATCATTAAGCTCTTTGTAGTAATCCAGATACTGACACAGAATGCCTAAAGCCAATTCTACATTCTTTTGAATGTTTGGATCTTCCTCCTGTTCATCTACATCACATTCATAAATTGCATCTCTAAGTCTGCAAAACTCATTGTTCATATTCAAGTACTTTTGTGTTGTTGTCATTTTTTTATCCATTAAATTAGTTGAGTAACTTCAGTATAGCATCTTTTGGCTGATAACCTACAGTCCCTCTTGTAATTTCACCATTTTTAAAAACTGCAATTGTAGGAATACTCATAACTCCGAATTTTTCGGCCAGTTCAGGTTCTTCATCAACATTGATTTTTCCAACTTTGATGTCTGAATTTTCTTCCGCAATTTCTGCAATAACGGGAGCCAGCATTTTACAAGGTCCACACCAGCTTGCCCAAAAATCTACTAAAACCGGTCTATTCGATTTTAATACCTCTTCTTCAAAATTCTGCGATGTAATTGTAACTTCTGCCATAATCAGCCTCCATTACTAATATAAGAAATTAAATTCTAATTTTCTACAAAAATCGCAGTTCCTCCCTGAACAAAATAATTACCGTTTTTGTATTCAGCACCTTTTCCTGTGAAATTAATTATTTTACCTTCTGCCATTTTTACTTCTGCAGATTTTTCTGATGGATTAATGATTACAGTAATTATCTGCTTTTCTGATTTTCTTCTATAAATCATAGGATAACCGTCATTAAGGAATTCTATTTCTCCAAGACTCTGTAATGCCTTGTTTTCCTGTCTGATTTTTATAAGTTTGTGAACTTCATTCCAGACAGAAGCTTTATCATTGATTTGTTTTTCTACAGTTGGGCGGTTAAGGTCTGCATCCTGAGGAATATAAAGTTTGTCTTTTTCTGCAGAACTAAAACCTGCATTTTTTGAGTTATCCCATTGCATAGGAGAACGAGAGCCTGTTCTTCCGTAACCACCTTCTTTAGAAATAAGATTTTCTACATATCGCATTCCAATTTCATCACCATAGTAAATAAAAGGTGCACCAGGCATAGAAAGCAGAAACGCAAAGGCAACTTTAATTTCTTCAGAATTTAAGCTTCTTGCAAGACGATCCATGTCATGATTTCCGGAAGGAATACAAATCAGACCTTTTTTTTCTGATTTTTCGTAATTCTCTTTATATTTTTTTATAAATTCTACTGCAGAACCTTTTCCTCTTGAAGAAAAATATGGTTCAGAACAGCGGAATAAGTCATTGTAGTGAGATGGTCCAAAATGAAGCAGAAAATCCATATGGAAACCACCTTTAAGTGACTTGTCTGGTTCTCCCCATTCCGAAACCATTGCGGCATCCGGGAATTCTTTATCCAGAAATTCACGGACATTCTGCCACAAACGGATTGTTCCTTTCCCGTTTTCATCATGCTTTACCAGAGAACCTGCCATATCAACACGGAAGCCGTCTGTTCCCATTTTCAACCAGAAACGCATAACATCTTTCATTGCGGCTAAAGTTGCCTGTGGACCTGGATCATCAAAGCTCTGTTGCCAGGGACGGTCAATTTTATAAAAGCCATAATTTAATGCAGGCTGATGAGAGAAAAAGTTTACGGCACAGGAACCATCTCTGTCGGAAATGCCCCGGAGATTTCCCATACCCTGAACTTCTTCCCAGATAGAATCAGTCCATACATAACGGTCTGTGAATTCATTTTTTTCAGGTTTAATTGATTCCTTGAACCATTTACATTCAACAGAAGTGTGGCCTGGGACTAAATCCAGAAGAATATGCATTCCCCGTTTGTGGACTTCATCAAATAACTGTTTTAAATCATCATTTGTTCCATAGCGGGGAGCGGCCTTATAATAATCAGTTACATCATAACCTGCATCACCAAAGGGACTGTCAAAGCATGGATTCATCCAGATTGCGTTACAACCTAATTCCTTAATGTAATCCAGCTTTGAAATAATTCCCTGAAAATCGCCAATTCCATCTCCGTTTGAATCCATAAATGACTGTGGATAAATTTCATAAAAAATAGCATTATTGAGCCACTGTGGTTGTTTTGTCATATATTCTCCTAAAGTTACCTTGCCGGTTAAAATTTCTGAAATGCACTGAAACTGTCAGTTCTTGCCTGAAGAAGTAATTCCCGGTCACGAACAACATCGGCAATTCCCAGCTCCAGAGCACCAGATTGCATTGTTCCGTTCATTTCTCCAGGACCGCGGGTTTTTAAATCCTGTTCGGCAATGTAGAAACCGTCGGTACTGGTGCGAAGAGCTTTCATGCGTTCAATGCCAGTTTCCGAAAGGTTTTTACTGTAAATTAAAATACAATAAGACTGTAAGTCTCCACGGCCAACGCGTCCTCTCAACTGATGAAGTTGTGCCATTCCAAATCGGTCTGCCTGTTCAATTACCATACAGGTTGCATTTGGAACATCAACACCAACTTCAATTACAGTTGTAGCACATAAAACCTGAACTTTTCCATCATGAAAATCTTCCAGTGTTTTAATTGATTGTTCTTCATCGACTTTTGAATGAACTAAGGCACACTTAAAATCTGGATATATTTTTTTTGATAAAAGTTCAAAATTCTTTTCTGCTGACTGAAGCTTTTTAGAACTGCCGTCTCCTTCATCTTCCACCGAATCAATTCCATAATCACTGTCGATTGCAGGATAAACAAAGTAAGCCTGATGTCCCATTGACAGCTCTTTTCTTACTGCATCGTATGCTTTGTATTCTTCTCCTTCCTGAATTAAGAAGGTTCGTATTGGTTTGCGTCCCTGAGGCATTGTGTGAATTGTGGAAACATCCAGGTCTCCAAAAACGGTGAGTGCCAGAGTTTGAGGAATTGGAGTTGCACTCATCATAAGTAAATGAGGGTCAAAAGTGATACCGTTTCTTTCTGCTTTTCTGCCTTTCTGTAAAATTGCCTGTCTCTGTAAAACGCCAAAACGATGCTGTTCATCAATAATTGCCAGCTGTAAATCTTTATAAACTACATCATTGGAAAATAAAGCGTGAGTTCCAATGATAATATCAACTTCACCGTCTCTTAATGCTTTAAGTAAAAGATTTCTGCCGGAAGATTTTACATTGCCGGTCAAAAAAGCAATTCTAACTCCCAGTTTTTGAAGCATTTTACAGGTAGTTTCTGCATGCTGTCTTGCAAGAATTTCTGTAGGAGCCATTAAGGCACATTGACCTTTGTAACTGATGATTCGTAAACAGACAAAAAGGGCAGTTAATGTTTTTCCTGAACCAACATCTCCCTGTAAAAGACGGGCCATAGAAAAAGGAGGGCGGTAATCTTTTACTTCAAAAGAACCATCTTCAATTTTCAGCATTAAGGAATTGCGTTCCGAATAGCCTTTATCTATTTCCAGATTCATCTGATGAATCACGTTTTTCTGATCTTCTGTAAGTGAGTAAGGAAGGGTAGAGAGAAACTCCCGCTGAAGAGGAGAAAGTCCTTCTTTAAATTCTTCATCAGAAATATGAATAGAAGTAGTTTTTCTTCCTGCTTCCTCTGTGATTGCTTCTCCAATATCGATGGAAGGAATGACCCCTCTGTGACGGAAAGAACGCTCTGCAATGGCGTACTGGAATTGGTATAACTCTTCGTAAGCAAGAGTTCGTTTTGCAATGAGAGCATCTTCCAGGGTTTTTGGATTATGAATCTGTATAATTGCCTGCTGTTTAGAAAGAAGGTTTCGTCTTGAAATTACTTCTTCCGGCAATTCATTATCTATTCCGTGGGCATATTGCTGGAGAGCGGCGCAGATTGCTTTGTTTAATACTTTTTGTGAAAGTCCTTCTGTAAGGTGATAAACCGGTAATACTCTTGTATCTGCGGGAGTTAATCCAATTAATGCGGAAAATGGAAAGTTTGGCGGAAGATTCAATAATTCAGGATTCATTTTTGTAATATCAAAAGCCGAACTTTGAAGATGTCCGTATTTTATAGAAAATTGCCCCGTAACAGTAACAACAGTTCCCGGTAAAAATGCTTTTTCCATAAACGCACGGTTAAAACAAATTAATTCTGCTGTGCCGGTACCATCATTTATTAAAAGCTTAAGAGTTCTCATTCTTCCGTAACCAAACCATTCCTGTCCGGTGATTTGTGCTACGGTGTGAATTTTTTTGTGAGTATTAAAATCTTTAAGGAATACTTTTACGGAGCGGTCTTCGTAATCTCTTGGATAATATTGAAGTAAATCACCAACCGTAAAAATATTAATTTTTGACAGAGTCTGTGCCAGTTTTGGACCAACGCCTGCTACGGCCGAAACCGCAGTTTTAATATCACTTACTTTCATAAAGTTTCTAAATAAAATAAGAACGGCGGAATAAGATTTTTAAGAATCCGTTTCCAAAACCAATGCCTGTTCCCAGCAGGGCAATAATCACAGCAAAAACAATCCAGGTAATGAGCAGAGAGGTCTGGTAAGAAATAGGTTTGTTTGTCCAGATTTTCGAAATTTTGTAGGTGAAGCCCATAATAGAATTGTCAAAATTATTCCAGGCAGAATTGTATGGAGTACTGCCGTGGTTAGCAACCAGAATAATCCATCTTATAAAAATAATAAGCCAAAGGAAACTTATAAGTGATAAACAGATTTCCAGAGGCCCCATAACAAAAGTAGAGAAAAGACTGTAGAAAATGTTATGTGAACTGGCGATATTACTAAATAAACCAGAAACAATGTTCAAAATGCCAATTGAAACTAAAGGCGATAAATCTACATTAGCAATTCTAAACCAGCCTTTTCTGGAAAAAATTCCCATATAAGGTTCTGTTATTGAATCAATGAATCTTCCAAAAGCGGTAAATTTTACTCCTGGAATCCAGGTAATAATTACAGCAATGAAACAAATCAAAGAATATAATTCAAGCACGCCGGCAAGAAAAGAAAAAACAAATGAAATCATAATCAATAAAACTCCTGTAACGGGGTATGGTTATTCAGTCCAAACCTGTTTTACAAAAGATATTTCCTTCAGATTTTTAAGGTTGTCATCAGAAACACTCATATGTAACTGGTCGTTGGCTTTAATAACATAAGCATTATTTCCAATACTCATATGAAAATATACTGAACAAGTACCTGTTTTACCAAGTAAAAAATCTTTTAATTCATTTAAAGAGGCTTCGCTATTGAAGGAAGAATCCAGCATAATGTGTACTGAGTTTATAGAACGATTTTCCATTTCGTCAGGGTTTTCAATTGCTGAAACCAGCAGAGATGGAGACTGTCCTTCACGGGAACCATCAACTTTGCCGCTGAATGCATAAATTTTGCCGTCTTCAATCTGTGGTTTAAGTTTTTCCCATTCATCACTGAAGAAAGTACAATCAATAATTCCGTCATAGTCTGTAAGTTTTGCAAAGGCCATGCGGGTTCCTTTTTTAGTTGTAATTTCATGAAGACCGGAAATTGTTCCTAAAGCAACATAGTTTTTACCGGAATTTTTCAACTGCCAGAATTTTGCACCACTGGCAATCATTGCGTCTTTGGCTGCCTTTTCTTCTGCTGCAATTCGGGAAATGTTAGAAGATTTAAGAGTGACAGCCCGTTCAATAGCTTTTTTATAAGAGTCCAAAGGATGTCCGCTGACATAACAGCCGATACATTCTTTTTCCATGTTTAAAAGTTCCATGTAAGGTAAATCTGGAATGATTTTGAAAGTATAGTCTGTAAAGTTTTTTTCTTCGTCTGTTAAATCACCAAACAAGTCTCCCTGACCTTTCATTTTGTCAGAAAGAATATCCATTGCATATTCCAAAGCAGGTTCAAGATTTTCCAGTAAAGTAGGGCGGTTGTAAATTTCGCCTTCTTCTCCAACATGATCAAATGCACCTGTTTTGATTAAAACTTCAATTGCTTTTTTGTTTACGGCAACTCGTTCATGGCCAGCTTCATCCCGTTCAATTCTTGTACCGGCGCGTTTTACAAAGTCCATAAAAGATTTATAAGGACCGTTTTCTTCCCGTTCATTAACGATTGCACGGGCGGCACCTTCACCCATTCCCTTGATACCTTTAAGTCCAAATACAATTCTTCCGTTTACAACATCAAAAATAATATCTGAACGGTTTACATCAGGTGGATCAACTTCAATTCCAATTTTACGGGCTTCTGCAATATATTCAGGAAGAGTATCTGTAGAAGTAATTTCATTTGTAAGGTTTGCCGCCATGAATTCTGCAGGATAATTTGCCTTAAGATAACCGGTTCTGTAGGCAAGAACAGAATAAGCCGCAGCGTGAGATTTGTTAAATCCGTAGCCGGCAAATGGAATCATAATATTGAAGATTTCTGCAGCGTGTTCTTTTGTAAAGCCCTGTTTTACAGCACCTTCTTCGAACTCAATCTGTTTTGCGGCCATAACTTCAGGTTTCTTTTTACCCATGGCACGACGAAGCATATCGGCTCCACCAAGAGAGAAGCCGGCAATTCTCTGAGAAACCTGCATTACCTGTTCCTGATAAACCATTACACCGTAAGTTTCTTTAAGAATATCTTCCAGACAAGGGTCAGGATAATGAACTGTTTCTGGTTTCCACTTTCCGTCAATGTAATTTGGAATGTATTCCAATGGTCCAGGACGGTAGAGGGCGTTTAAGGCTACAAGGTCTTCCAGTTTTTCTGGCTTGAACTGACGGAGAATTTTCTGCATACCAGGAGATTCAAACTGGAATACGGCAACTGAGTCACCACGGCAGAAAAGTTCAAAAGTTTTTGGATCGCTTTCACTTACAGTGGCACAATTAAAAACAGGATCTTCAGGCTTTTTATGCTTGTTGATAATATTTTCTGCATAACGGATAAGAGAAAGAGTTTTTAATCCTAAGTAGTCGAATTTTACAAGACCGCAAGGTTCAATAATATCCATTGTGTACTGAACACCAACTTCTCCAGTTTTTGGATCTTTAAATACAGGGGCCCAGTTTGGTAGGGCAGTAAGACCAACTACCATTCCCGATGCATGAAGACCAGTGTTTCTGTTACAGCCTTCCAGCTTCATTGCAAGACTGAAAAGTCGTTTATAGCGTGGATCATCTTTATAAGGGGCTAAAAGTCCACCTTCGCCTTCAGGAAATTTTGCGGAAGTTTCAAAGGCATCCTTAAGCTTTGCTTTTGGATTATCTGGTACAAGACTCTTCAGCATGTTTACTTCAGAAAGAGGAATATCCAGAACACGACCAACATCGGCAATACACTGTTTTGGTTTTAATGTACCAAAGGTTACGATGTGTCCTACCTGAGGTTCACCATACAAATCGCGGGTATGTTTAATGATATCCTGTCTAAAGTCGAAATCCATATCAACGTCAAAGTCCGGCATGGAAACGCGTTCAGGATTTAAGAATCGTTCAAAAATCAATTTGAAGCGGAATGGGTCAATGTCTGTAATACCCAGACAGTAAGCAACAAGAGATCCGGCCCCGGAACCTCGACCAGGTCCAATAGGCATATATTCTTTTGGTTTTTTATTTACATTGTCATAAGTAGATTTTGACCAGTTAATGAATTCCCATACAATCAGGAAGTAACCAGAGAAACCCATCTTAAAAATAATTCCCAGTTCGTATTCAGAACGCATACGAATTTCTGGAGTAATTTCCGGATAGCGTTTGCGAAGCCCCTGTTCAACCAGATAGCGCACATAGTCATCCTGATTTTTTGTATAATCATCTCCGTGAGTCTGGAATTCTTTAGGAAGTTCAAATCGAGGAAGACAGTCTTTTAATTCCTGTGTTTTATACTGATGAATTGTAAGATTACACATATTGGCAATCTTTATTGTGTTTTCGTAAGCATCAGGAACATCAGGGAATAACTGGCGCATTTCTTCTTCTGTTTTGAAATACCATTCTGTGCGGCCATCCCCCATAGTCTGTCTGTCTTTATCATTTAAAAGCTGCTTAAATCCAATACATCGAAGAGCATCTTGTGCTTCTGCATCTTCTTTTTCCATATAATGGATATCATTTGTAACAACTAAAGGAACATTAAGTTTACGGGCGAGTTTAATAAGTTTTGGATTAAGCTCTTTCTGTTCGGGAAGTCCGTGATCCTGCAGCTCAATGTAATAATGGTCGGGACCAAATAAATCACGATATTTTGTGATTAATTCTTCTGCGGCTTCTTCTGTATCATTTAAAAGAGTTTGAGGTAATTCACCGGCAATACAAGCCGTAAGACAAATCAAACCTTCATGACGCTGTTTAAGCATTTCAAAGTCAATTCGTGGTTTACCAAAGTACTGGCCTTCTGTGTTCGCATCGGAACAAAGCCAGCTCATGTTTTTATAACCGGTTTCGTTTTCACAAAGGAGAATTAAGTGATAGTTATGCTTTCCGTATTTTGTTTTTTCCTGCTTTGTATGGTCGTCCCCTACATAAAATTCGCAACCAACAATAGGATTAATTCCGTTGGCATGACAGATATGTTCAAAGTTTAAAACACCGAACATATTTCCATGGTCGGTCAGTGCAAGAGCAGGCATGTTCAGACGCTTTGCTTTTGCAATTAAGGCATCAAGCTTACAGCAGCTGTCCAGCAAAGAATAATCAGAGTGAACATGAAGATGAACGAAATTTGCTTTTGGAGTTCCTTCCGGGGCTTCCGGAAAAACATGAATATCAGCCATTTATTTTTCTCCCACGAATTTGAATGGATTTTCAGTATACCATAAACCACCATAAATTTAAGGATGAGAATTGAGAATTTTCATAAATTTTAATAGATTAATAATTATGATAAAGATTCTTTTTGTTTGCCATGGAAATATCTGTCGTTCTCCAATGGCTGAATTTGTAATGAAAAAACTTGTAAAAGATGCAGGAAAAGAAAAGGAAATTTTTATTGAATCTGCCGCTACAAGTACAGAAGAAATTGGAAATGATATGTATCCTCCTGCAAAAGCAATGCTGAATCAGGTGGGAATTCCATTTACCCGCCGTGGTGCCCGTCAGATTACTGCCGCAGATTACGATAAATACGATTATTTAATTGGAATGGATGAAGAAAATCTCTATTATATGAATCGTCGCTGGAACAATGACCCGGCCGGTAAGGTTCATTTATTGCTGGAATATGCAGGTAAAAATCGGGAAGTGGCTGATCCCTGGTATACAGGAGATTTTAATGCAACCTACCTTGATATTATGGCAGGCTGCACGGGGTTACTTGCCCGATTGAGTAAATAACTCCTTACTTTAAGTACCCCTTAAAGAAGTTACATTCATCATCATTACACTGTTTTGCAATATCCAGCTTCAGGTTTACGTGGAATACGTGGCATGCGGCTGGATCTTCTTTTGTACCGTAAGTTTTTGCAACTACAGTGACTCCTTTTGAAGTAAAGAAATCTGCATTTGGCTGAAGCTGATTTAAAAGAAAATCGTTTGGTGCAGACATCATAAAGCTTGGAGGAAAATCTTTTGTAAGGTAGTTACCCAGCAGGAGATACTTTCCGTACTTTTCTTTATTCTGGACATAAGCATCATATGTAAAATCTTTTTTATCACCAGAAAGGTTATAAACTGCACAGTTCATGGCAACTGCATTTGGTTTTAATTTTGAAGGTTTAAAATCGTACAATGTGGCATATTCCGGATTAGTAACAATTTCTGTGTAGTTATAAACCAGATTTCCGCCGGCACTGTCACCTACAAAGAAAATATTGTTTGTATCGATATTGTAAGTTTCTGCATTTTTTTCTATCCACAGCATTACATTATTTGCATCTTCCAGAGGAGCAGGAAAGGCGTTTTCGGGACTTAAGCGGTAATTGTAATTGATTACAACAAAACCTCTTTCTGCCAGATTAGCTGCATAAAAGCGGTAGGTTTCTTTTGTTCCGTAAAAGAAACCACCTCCGTGCATGCTTACAATGCAGGGAAGTTTTCCTTCTGCATCCTTTGGCTTGTTCACATCCAGAAGGTTCCATTTTCCGTATTTTCCATAACTTAAATCTTTTATAACTTCGATTTTGTCGGAAATTACATTATCTTTGTCGCGATTATCATCACTTTTTTTCCACTGTTTTCTAAGACTCATGGCTATTAATTTATGTTTTATTTTCATCATTCTTCCATTATATCAGAGGTCTGTAATTCATAGTTATAAAATTGCGTTGTATATTACATCGTATTTCGTTAAACTAAAAGTTACTACTCGCGCTCAAACGGGTGGAATATCTCAATAATATCGAGAAAAGAGGATTAATATGGAAAACATTAAAGAAGTTCGTGTTCGTTATGCTCCATCTCCAACTGG
>JAKSTK010000051.1 GCA_024402615.1 Treponema sp. | reverse complement strand
GATTTTTTATTTGTCACACGGATTATGAAAAATCTAACGATTTTTCTCTTTTTTTATTTGAAGATTTTACGTTAGTAAAATCCTAATCCGTGTGATATTTAAAATTATTAGTTTTTACGGTAAAACCTACCCGCATACCGTTGCTGGATTTCTCTTATCGTCATCCAGCAATAAAAAAAGAGCTCTTGAAAGAGCCCAGATAATCCCAAGCACAGCTCTAGTCGCATACCGTTGCTGGATTCCTCCTCTGGCGGGGTTTTGCGAAAGACACTTGAAGGGCATCTGGACTCATTCAAGAACTCTTAATGATTTAAATTTACTGGAAAAGGGAATTACTGTCAACGGGGTGTGATTTTTAGACTCCGTAGATTTTTATAATGCTTACGGCAACTTCAGTTCGTTTTGTACAGCGGTCCATTGCTTCTTTTTCAAGATAGCGGTGGGCTTCCTGTTCAGTCATATGTAATGCAGACATAAGCAGCATTTTTGCTCTGTTTATAGTTCTGATTTCTTCCATTTTTTCTTTAAGACGATAAGTTTCCATATTTAAGGCAGAAATTTTGTTGTGAACAGCAATGCAAACCTTAATCATCTGGTAAAAATTAAAAGTATCAAATGGTTTTGAAAGGGTAATGATTCCGTAAGATTCAACTCTGTAAGAAATCTGATCATAAAGATGGTTTGGAGCCAGCACAAGAATTGTACTGTTGCTGCTGGCTATATCAATGGCAATATCAGTATCACTTCCATCTCCCGCATCAATAATTACGATATCAGCATTGTAATCAATCATCTGGCGGCGGGCTTCGTTAGGATCATTGATAACCTGAAGAGTAAACAACGGCTCAATCAGCATTGTTCTAATAAATGAGGAAATCTTTGTGTCTTTAGTTACCAGCAATACGCTGTGATGATCCATTTCCATATTGATTATCTATGAGAAACCTTAACAAAAATTCTTGTTTGCAATTTCTGAATATGCTGCAATGATATCCTGTGGAATGAATTCTTTAACGAAAGAGCTGTTCATTGCAATTCTTCCTGCTTCCTGTAAAGTTTCTGGTAATGTATCAAGTTTGCTTGCAGTTTCTGTATCTGAAAAAAGATTTGCTGTTACAGGTTCAGGAGCTTTTAATTTATTACTGATTCCATCAATTGCTGCATAAATAATCAATGCAAAGGCTAAATATGGATTTGCTTCCGGGTCTGCCGAGCGGACTTCAAGACGAGAAGTCTTCTTATAGGCTGGCAAACGAATAAGTTGTGAACGATTTTCTTTATCCCAACTGATATATCTTGGTGCTTTGCAGGAACCTAAACGTTCATAAGAATCTTCTGTTGGATTGAGGAACAGTGTAATCTCTTTGATGTGCTTAATAATACCGGCAATAAGACTTTCTGTATAATCTGTATTATCTCTAATATCAAAAGAATGAGCAGAAACATTGATATGCATTCCGCTTCCTGCTTTATTTGCCAAAGGTTTTGGAGAGAAATCTGCATATAAACCTTGAGAGGCAGCCTTCTGACGAACAACCCACTTGAAAGTTGAACTGTTATCTGCAGAAGTTAATGGATCAGAGTAGAGGAAGTCAATTTCGTTCTGACCTGGTCCTTCTTCGTGATGACTTGCTTCTGGACGGATGCCCATTTGTTCCAGTGTGTAACAAATTTCACGGCGGATATTTTCTCCTTTATCTTCTGGAGCAATATCCATGTAAGAAGCGTTATCTAAAGGTGTATTTGTTTTTTCTCCGTTTTCATCAAGTTTGAAAAGGTAGAATTCAATTTCTGAACCAAAGTGGAAAGTAACGTTACATTTTTCTTTGGCAGCTTTTACAGCCTGTTTAAGAATATAACGACAGTCTTTTTCGTAAGGAGTTCCATCTGGATATTTAATATCGCAGAGAAGACGAATTACTTTTCCCTGACTAGGACGCCATGGAAGAACAACCAAAGTAGAAGGATCCGGATGCAGATATAAATCTGATTTATCTGGAGATTCAAAACCGGTAATTGCTGATGCGTCAAAAGAAATACCAATCTCAAAAGCACGGGATAATTCGTTGGCAATAATAGATATGTTTTTCTGTTTTCCAAAAACATCAAAGAAAGCAAGACGAACGAATTTTACATCTTCCTCTTTAACATAATCTAATACTTCTTCTACTGTGTACATAACTTCCTCTTGTGACATATATTAATCCTTATTGAATAGAAATGCAAGATTTTACAAATTCTATAAACAGAGGGTGTGGCTTGTTTGGACGGCTCTTAAATTCAGGATGAAACTGGACGCCAACAAAGAATGGATTGTCTTTGATTTCTACTGTTTCTACAATTGAATTATCCGGTGCTGTTCCACTGATTGTAAGACCAGCTTTTTCCATTTGTTCTCTGTAATCGTTGTTGAATTCGTAACGGTGACGGTGTCTTTCTTCGATTAATTCTGACTGGTAGGCTTTGTACATCATTGTATCTTTCTGAACTTTACAAGGATATTTTCCAAGGCGCATTGTACCACCTTTGATTTTTCCCTCCTGATCAGCCATTAAATGAATTACAGGGTGCTGACTTTTTTCATCAAATTCCAGAGAGTGAGCATCTGCATATCCAAGTACATGTCTTGCAAATTCAATAACTGAAATCTGCATTCCGAGACAAATTCCAAAATAAGGAATTTTATTTTCACGGGCATACTGGCAGGAATAAATCATTCCTTCAATTCCACGGAATCCAAATCCTCCAGGAACAATAATACCTTTACATCCTTCAAAAACCTTTGCGGCTGATTCTGGAGTTACTGTGTCAGAGTCAACCCAACGGATTTTTACAATTTTACCTGCGGCAAAGCTGGCATGATACAAAGATTCAACAATTGAAAGATATGAATCGTGAAGCTTTACATATTTACCAACAAGAGCAATTTCAATTTCTCCCTTGCGGGCATAAATGCTGTTTACCATGGTTCTCCAGTCATCAAGATTAATTTCTTTACTTTCAATTCCAAGTTCACGGCAAACAACCTCATCCATTTTCTGATCATGAAGCATTAATGGAACTTCATACAAAGACGGAAGAGTAGTGTTAGAAATTACACAGTCTTCGCTGACGTTACAGAAAAGGGAAATCTTTTTACGGATATCTTCTGGAACTTCTTTATCTGAACGGGTAACAATAATATCCGGATGAATTCCAAGTCCCTGTAATTCACGAACAGAATGCTGGGTAGGTTTTGATTTGTATTCATCTGAACCACCGATATATGGAACAAGACAGACATGAATGAACAGACAGTTTCTTCTTCCTACTTCCAGTGCCAGCTGTCGGATTGCTTCCAGAAATGGCTGACTTTCAATATCACCTGTTGTACCACCAATTTCAATAATACTTACATCTGCCTGTGATTCAGCCTGATTTTTAAGAATAAAATCTTTAATTTCATTTGTAACATGAGGAATAATCTGAACAGTCTGTCCAAGATATTCACCACGGCGTTCTTTGTTCAGAACATTCCAGTATACTTTTCCAGAGGTAAGGTTTGAGTATTTTGTAAGATTTTCATCAATAAAGCGCTCGTAGTGACCTAAGTCCAGATCAGTTTCAGCTCCGTCGTCAGTAACAAAAACTTCTCCGTGCTGGAAAGGACTCATTGTACCAGGATCTACGTTCATATAAGGATCAAGTTTTTGAGAAGTAACTTTAAGACCTCTGCATTTTAATAAACGGCCAAGAGATGCCGCTGTAATTCCTTTTCCTAAACCAGAAACAACACCGCCTGTTACAATAATAAATTTCCCACACATAATTTCACCTCTGTTTGTATGTATATCTTAATTAATTTTAATTTACCCGATTTACTGGAATAACTGCTGGAAAATAAAAAAAGGCGTTCATTTAATCTGCCGACACTTCTGTCGGTAAATTAAATGAACGCCTTTGCTCTATTTACCTTGTAAGAATATTACTCTGACTGAAAATTGTCAATCACAGTAAGTAGTTTTGAAGACTGAAAATAATTAACGGTCTTCTCGGAAATATGGAACACCAAGATGTTCAGGTGCCTGATTTTCCTTTTTGTTTTTGATGCTGGAAATAATTAAAACAACGATTGTAACAATGTACTGTGCCATTTTGAATAATTCCTGCATACCGCGTGAAAGACCTGGAATATAAAGATAAAGAATACAAAGTCCACCGAATAAAAGTGCACCAGGAATTGCTTTTCTTGAATCCCAGAGAGAGAAGATAACTAATGCAACTGCCAGCCATCCTCTGTCACCAAATACATTGTTCTGCCAGGTACCGCCAAGATATTCCATTACAAAGAAAAGTCCACCAAGACCTGCAATTACACCACCAATAACAGTGGCAATGTATTTGTATTTTTCAATATTGATAGCGGCAGCATCAGCAGCTCCAGGATTTTCACCAATTGCACGAAGATTCAAACCTGCTCTGGTTTTTCTTAAGAAGAAAGAAATAACAAAAGCAAGGATAATTGCAAGGTAAGTTAAAAATCCGTAGGAGAAGAGAAGTTGTCCGATTACTGGAATCTTGTTTAAAAGAGGAATAGAAGCCTGATAAGCTTTTGCAGTTACAGCAACAGAAACCTGTCCTACACCACCAGCCATTTTAGAAATTGATCCGCCAAGGAAGTTTCCAATACCAACACCAAAAGTTGTAAGTGCAAGACCAACTACATTCTGGTTACAACGCAAAGTAATTGTTAAAAGACTGTAAATCATTGCAGCTAAGGCAGAAAAGATAATTGCTGCCAGTAATGAAATCAGGAAGCCTGCAAAAGCAACCGGATGTTCTGCAGCCTTTTCGTAAAGAACTGCTGCTGTAAGTCCGGAAATACCGCCAATGTACATAAGTCCCGGAATCCCAAGATTCAACTGCCCAGATTTTTCTGTAACAATTTCTCCAAGACAACCGTAAAGGATACCAATTCCCTGAATAATAGCTTTATTTAAGAAGGTAACAAAAAGTCCCATAATTATTTATCCTCCTGTGTCTTAGATTCTTTCTGAAATACAACCTTATATTTTACAAAGAACTCGCTTCCAATAAGGAAGAAAATCATAATACCAGTCATAATATCTGACATATTCTGATTTAAGCCAAACTTGCTGGCAATTTGTCCGGCACCTTTTTCCATAATTGTAAGAATAAAGGAGATAGCAGCCATTCCGAAGGAATTGAAGTTTGCCATCCATGTAACAATAATTGCGGTAAAGCCACGACCACCGGCAAGTGTGCTGGAAATTGTATGACTTGCGCCAGATACAACGAGACAACCTGCAAGACCACAGATTGCACCGGAAAGTGCCATTGTACGGATAATTACAGTTTTTACATTAATTCCAGAGTAGCGTGCAGTGTCCCAACTTTCGCCAACTACAGAAACTTCATATCCATGTTTAGTATATTTAATGTAAAGAGTAACAAGTACAGTAACTACAACTACAAGAATAATGTTCAGAATGTATTTCTGACCGAACATTATTGGGAACCAGCCGAGGTTTGTCTGTGGATTAATAATACCAACAGAGTTTGAGCCTTTTGGAACTTCCCAAAGTACAACACCAAAGGTAATAATCTGCATGGCAATATAATTCATCATCAAAGTAAAAAGAGTTTCATTTGTGTTGAACTTTGCCTTAAAGAAAGCAGGAATTACACCCCAAATCATTCCGGCAACACAACTGCCGACAATAATCATTGGTAAAAGAATTGGCTGAGGGATTTTAGTACCGTAAATCATAAGGGCAGCCGATGCTAAAGCTCCCATAAGAATCTGACCTTCTGCACCAATGTTCCAGAAACGCATTTTAAAAGCAGGTACAAGTCCTACTGCTACCAGCATCAATACCAGCATGTCACGGATAGTTACCCAGAAACGGGTTTTACTTCCTAAAGCACCTTTTACAATTTCTCCATAAACCTGGAAAGGATTTAATTTTGTTATGGCAATAATAATAATTCCACAAACAATTAAAGAAATAAGGATAGCAATCACACGATGTAAAAGAGCTTCCCATAAAGGAACATTGTCTCTTTTTTTAAGTCTTAAACTGAAGTTAGGCATTTGCACCCTCCTGATTTTCCATAGGTTTGTCGGCAGTCATTAAGAATCCAATCTGATCTTTTGTAGTAGTGCGGGCATCAACAATTCCCGTAATATGCGCATTGTTAATAACCATAATTCTGTCACAAAGACTTAATAAAACATCCAGATCTTCAATAATACTGATTACTGCTACACCTTTTTCTTTTTCTGCATTCAACTGATTGTAAATAGCGTAGGAAGAGTTAATATCAAGTCCTCGAACAGGATATGCAATCATAAGAACATCTGGAGTAGAAGAAATTTCTCGTCCAACAAGAACCTTCTGAACATTACCTCCAGAAAGACGGCGTACGGGATATTCAATGTGAGGAGTTACAACTTCCAGTTCAGTTTTAATTGACTGTGCAAGTTTTCTTGGCTGACGGCGTTTAAGGACAGGAGCTTTTGTTTCATCATAAGATTTAAGCATAACATTGTCTGTCATACCCATAGAACCAACAAGTCCCATTCCAAGACGGTCTTCTGGAACAAAGGCAATATTTGCTCCCATTTTTTTGATTGTTCTTGGCTGTTTATTTGTAATATTCAGTTCAGTTCCATCATCTTTTTTGTATATGATTTCTCCGCCAGTTACAGGATAAATACCGGCAATTGCTTCGAACATTTCCTGAACACCAAGACCACCAATTGCGGCAATACCAAGGATTTCTCCACCTTTTGCAGTAAAGGAAATTTTATCCAGCGCAGGAAGTCCGTCTTTTGAAAGGCAGGAAAGCTGTTTGATTTCCAGAACATCTCTTGTGTTTTTAGGTTCTGAACGATTAATATCAAGACTGATTTTTTCACCTACCATCATTTCTGTAAGTGACTGGGTTGTTGCAGTTTTTGTTTCTACAGTGTCGATATATTCACCTTTTCGGAGAATTGCAACTCTGTCAGAAATTTCCATTACTTCATTTAATTTGTGAGTAATGATGATGATTGATTTACCTGCTTTACGCATATTTCTAAGTACATCAAACAGGGATTTTGTTTCCTGTGGTGTAAGAACAGCTGTAGGTTCATCAAGAATAAGTATGTCTGCACCTTTGTACAGAACTTTTATGATTTCGACTGTCTGTTTTTGAGAAACGGACATTTCGTATATTTTCTGATTAGGATTAAGTTTGAAACCGTAAGTATCACAGATTTCTTTAATTTTTTCGTTTACTTTAGTGAGGTCAAGGATTTCGCCTTCTTTCTGTCCAAGAATAATATTTTCGGCTGCAGTAAAAACATTTACCAGTTTATAATGCTGGTGAATCATACCGATTTTTAAGGCGTTTGCATCTTTAGGGGAGTGAATGACGGCTTCTTTTCCGTTAATAAAAATCTGTCCCTCGTCTGGACGATAGATTCCGGAAAGCATGTTCATTAATGTGGTTTTACCACTTCCGTTTTCACCAAGAATTGCCAGAATTTCCTGTTTCTTTACTGTAAGATTGATGTTGTTGTTAGCAACTACAGAACCAAATTTCTTAGTAATGTTTTTTAATTCAATAGCGTTAGTATCTTCCAAAGGTGTATCCTCAGGTTTTATTAATAGGGTTTTAAAACACATAAAGTCCGATAGTTTGAAACTACCGGACTTAAACAATCAGCTGATAAAATTAGTTAGCAGCTTCTGTGATTCCGTCAATGCGGAGGTCAAATGCTGGAGAAGATGCATTTTCCTGTTCGTGGAAATATCCATCTTTTACTAAGTCAGCATATTTTGCCCAATCTCCACCTTCTGCAATGAGAGCTTCGATTGTTTTTCCACCGATTGTGAAAGAATCTGTACTGAATACTTTGAGTGAACCGTCTTTAAGACCAGCAATAGCAGTATCAACTGCAGCTTTTGTTCCTGCTGCAATTGTTTTGTCGTTCAAAGCAGTAATGTAAACAGCGTTTCCATCGTATCCTTTTGACCAGTCTACAGGGAGAGATTCACCGTTCATAACAGCTTTTGTAGCGAATGTATAGTAAGCACCCCAGTTAAGAGCAGCTGAAGTAAGTGCTGTATTTGGAGCAACTTTAATCATATCTACGTTATAACCAACGATTGGTACACCTGCAGCTTCACAAGAACTTGGAGCACCAGTTGTATCAGCGTGCTGTGAAATAAGTACACATTTTGCAGCGATGAGAGCATCAGCTGTTTCTTTTTCAAGAGCCATATCTGCCCAAGAGTTTGTATAACGAACTTCCATTGTAGCAGAAGGACAAACTGAACGAGCACCAAGGAAGAATGATGTATAACCAGATACTACTTCAGCATATGGGTAAGCACCAACATAACCAATTTTAGCCTGTGCAGCAGTGATTTTTCCTGTATCAATCATTTCCTGTAATTTAAGACCAGCTACAATACCAGATACATAGCGTGACTGATATACAGATGGCATAAAGTTATGCATGTTTTTAAGACCAGAAAGACCAGCCTGATAACCTGTTGAGTGAGAGAACTGAACTTCTGGGTGTTCTTTAGCAGCCTGAATAAGGTAGCTTTCGTGACCGAATGAAGTACCAACAACGAATGAACATCCCTGATCAATCAAGTCGATAGCAGCATCGTAAGCAGCCTCTGCTTCTGGGATCAAAGTTTTTTCAATAATCTGATCATCAGAAAGACCAAGAGCAGCTTTCATTTCTTTTACACCATTCATGTGAGCTTCTGTGTAGCCTTCGTTTTCATCACCGATGTAAATAAAACCAGCTTTAAATTTTTTTGTTTTTGTTTCTCCTTCTTTTTTACCATTACAAGAAGTGAAAACAAGACCTGTAAGAGCTAATGCCATAGCAGCAATAACAAATTTTTTCATAAGAAGATCTCCTTTCTTAATCTTATGTGTTTAGAATGAAAAAAGGCGTTACGCAACAAATGTTGGTAACGCCCCCTCGTGTTCCGTGTTATATTATTGTCGAAATAAGGCTAGTAGGTCAAGCAAGAATCATTCCATATTATTGCAAATTCCTTTTATTAGAATTAAAATTGTTCTATGGAATTACTTGAACAGCGCATAATTAAAGACGGTGAAGTTTTACCGGGTAATATTCTTAAGGTTTCTGGATTTTTAAATCATCAGATTGATATTGCATTGCTGGATGCAATGGGGGCAGAATTTAAACGCCTTTTTAAGGATAAGGAAGTTACAAAAGTTGTAACAATTGAATCCAGCGGTATTGCAATTGCTTATCCTGTAGCCAGAGAGTTCGGAGTTCCTCTTGTCTTTGCAAAAAAGCATCAGAGTAAAAATGTAAATGAGGATGTTTATAAAACAGTAGTTTATTCATTTACTCACGGACAGGATTATACAGTTGTAGTTTCAAAGAAATTTATTAAACCTGGAGATAAAGTTCTTATTGTTGATGATTTTCTTGCTAACGGAAAAGCACTGGAAGGTTTGATTGATATTATTGAACAGGCAGGTGCTACAGTTCAGGGAATGTGTATTGCTATTGAAAAAGGTTTCCAGAAAGGTGGAGATTCTTTAAGAGAAAAGGGATATCAGGTAGAAAGTCTTGCTATTGTAGACAAAATGACTGATGACGGAAAAATTGAATTCCGCCACCAGTAAAAATCAGATTTAAGTTTTAGTCTTTTGGGAGAACTCTGATTCCGTTTATAGTAACAAACGCAATGTCTTTTCCTAAATCATCATAAATTTTTACTTCAGCAAAGATGGTTGTACGACCATCTTTTTTTATTTCTGCTTCTGCAAACAAACTTTTGCCTTTTGTGGCACTAAGATAAGTTATATTGCAGGAAGAAGAAACTGCTTTTGCATCTGATGCAACTGCAAAAGAAAAATCAGCCAGGGTAAAAATTGCACCACCCATTACCTGATTCATGCCGTTTAAATGTTTATCCTGAATATCCAGCTTACATTTTGCTGAATGGTCAGTAAACTCAACAATTCTAATATCTGCTGCATCATGAGCAAATCTGTCTTTATAAAAAAATGCTTCTGCTTCTTCAAAGGTTTTCATAATTTAATTTTACCATAAATGAATTAATTTAGAAAATAATGATTTATATATAGAAGAATAATTATATTACATTGACAATAATACTGTTGTCTTGTATAAATTAAATATCGGCAAAGAAGTCGTAGATAAAAATCCGAGCAAAAAGTTCGGAGGGTTGTCTACGACTTTTTTTTGTTTAAATTTCCCGTTTAGAAAAATTGCTTTCTGACAGGAATTATAAAATTGTTAGTTATTTGTTGCGATTGATATATAAATAACCAGGAGCTTTTGACCCGTATTCAGAAATGGATACGGGTCAATTTTTTTATTTACTTAAGATGATTTTATATTGTTCGGTTTATGATTCCACCACCGATGATAATTCCATCAGAGTAGAGTACACAGGACTGGCCTGGAGCGACTGCCCGCTGAGGTGCAGTAAAGGTAACCTTCCATGGCTGTCCTTTGAATTCTTCTCCTTCTGCTGGAGTGTAGCGCTCAATGCGTGCTTCAACCGGGCGGCTTGCAAGACGGATTTTTACCATTGCGGTAATTGCATCAGAAGGTTCAATATCTCCCGGCCAGACAAAATCATCGGCAATAAGACCATCTGCATTAAGGGCATCATTTGGAGCAAGTACAACAGTATTTGTTTTTGCATCAATAGCCTGAACATAAGCCGGATAGCTTAATGCAACGCCCAGACCTTTTCTCTGTCCTATTGTGTAATGTTCAATACCACGGTGAGTTCCAAGTTTATGACCATCAAGATCAATAATATCGCCGGGAACAGAAGGTTTATCAGAAAACAGCATGTCAAAATATTCCGGACCAATAAAATCCTGGCTCTCTTCTCGTTTTGCGGCTTCCAGATGAGCAGCTTCGGCAAGTTTAAAAACTTCCGCTTTTGTCATAAATGCCAGAGGAAAGCGGACTTTTTCAAGAGTTTTGCTTGGAACACGGTAAATGAAATAAGTCTGATCTTTTGTAATATCAGTAGCACCTGCAATCATGCAGGGAGTTTTATCTGAACCAAAAACTCCAGATTCTGGACGGACAATTTTTGCATAGTGACCGGTACAAAAATAATCATATTTAATCCCCAGTTTTTCTACACCATCCAGAAGAGCTCCGAATTTAATATAGCGGTTACAAAAAATACATGGATTTGGTGTTCTTCCGCTGCGATATTCTGACTTGAAGTATTCAAGAACCTTTTCGTTATATTCTTTTTTTACATCAATAACATGATATTCAATGCCCTGTTCATCACAGAATTTCTGACATTCCTGAATATTTTCTTCTTCTCCGGGGCCGTAACAGGCTTCACGGATTGGTTTATCAGATTTTACTTCCGGAATGCGGCCATCCCACAGGGACATAGTAACACCAATTACATGACAGCCTTTCTGTTTAAGCATTAATGCAGTGAGAGTAGAGTCTACACCTCCCGACATGCCAACAATAACTGTATCACCTGCTTCTGGAAGTGAAAGTGCAGTGTAATTCATAATTATTCCTTTCTCATTAAATCAGCAATAGAAACAGAGTTCAAATATGTAGAAACAAGTTCGTCCAGTTTTGTCCACATTGGAATTGTTCTGCATTTGTCGTGTTTTGGACAGGCTTCTGCTCCTGCTTCAAGACAGGCAACAGGTGCTAAAGTTCCTTCCGTAATACTGAGGATTTCACCAACTTTGTAGTCTTCTGGTTTGCGGTTTAATTTGTATCCGCCACCTTTTCCGTGAACTGCATCAACTAAGCCGTTTTTAGATAAAACAGTCATAATTGCTTCCATGTATTTTTGTGAAATATCCTGTCTGGAAGATATGTCTTTTAACGGAATGCGTTCTTCGTTGTTGTGTTCTGCTAAATCAATGAGGACTCGTAATGCATAACGGCCTCTGGTAGAAACTATCATTTGCTAATCCTTGTAGTTGAGTTACCTATTAGTATACAGGGTTAGTAGAGAAATGACAAGGAATGGAGCAGTCAGAATTGCAGAAGAAAACTGTGTGATTAAAATACAATGCGAACCATTGCACCATGGCCGTTAGATGCTACATGTGCAGAAATGATTCCGTTCATAGATTCTATGATTGTTTTTGCAATGGAAAGACCGAGACCTGAACCACCTGCGGAACGGGTGTGAGCTTCATCACCGCGGTAGAAACGTTCAAAAACATGAGGAATATTTTCTTCTCCAAAGCCTGGCCCGTTATCTTCCAGTTCTATAACAGTAGATTTTGTTACGTTTCCCGGCATGCAGCGGATTGTAAGTTCAATTGGGTCGCCACAGAATTTAAGACTGTTGGAAATTACAACAGTAAATACCTGATGAAGTAATTCTGGATCAGCGTTAATTTTCACATTGAGATTTTCATCGTAATTAAAAATTACTTTAGGATTTACAGATAAAGTTTCAGTTTTAAGTCGTTCAAACATTTCCTTTAAGTCAATAATATCCATTTGAGGCAGAACTCTGCCACTTTCAAGACGGCTCATCTGTAAAAGATTCTGGATAATTGCTTCCATCGATTTTGTTTCACTGATGATTGTATTGAGAGATTTATCCAGCTGTTCCGGATCATTTTTACCCCAGCGGCGCAAAAGGTTTGATTGACCAAGAATCACTGCTACCGGAGTTTTAAGTTCATGAGATACATCCGAGGTAAACTGACGCTCTCTGTCAAAATCTCGTTTTAATCGGCTGAAAAGTTCATTGAAAGTTCCTGCCAGCTCGTCCAGTTCGTCTGCTTTGCCTGTAAGTGGAAGATGGTCGTCAAGGTTTGAACTGGAAATATTTTTTGCCTTGTCCGTAATTTTAACTACTGGACGGAGAGTGTGGCGTGTAATAAAAAGACAGATAAAGAAAGATATGAGCAGCATTGGTAAAAATAAAAGTGCTGCTGCTTTAGGTAATTGTTTTACAAGATTAGACATGGAATCTGTGTCCATATTGATACAGGTTTGTATTACCAGATCGTTGCCGTTTATTGTAAGTCTTCGGGCATAATAAAGAATGTTTAAATCCCCGTCAATGTAATAATCTTTTTCGAATTTTGTTGCTGATTTTCCGTCCGAATCTGTCAGCAAAGGAATTGAAGAATCATTGGTAGAAATTACATGAGAGTTTTCTTCTGCTGAAGTAGAAGTTGCATTTTCATCATAAAGATAAACAGTGTAATAAATGTAATATGGCAGGGAAGGGAAACCTTCTCTGATAGAGAATTCATCGTTCTTCTGTAAGGTTTCTGCAACTGATTCCTGCGCTCTTCGTAATTCTTCTGTTTTTTCATTTCTGATGGAAAGAACAGAAATTCCTGTAAGTGTTAGTGCAAGAATGATTACTACAGTAGTAAGTAAAATAGAGAAGCGTAAAGAAAGTCTTACAGGAACTGAACGGAAGATTTTTTTCATTTTGAGCCTGGAATTTTAATACTATCGTCAGAATCAATCATCATATAGCCCATTCCACGAACTGTTTTAATGTAAGTTGTTTTAATTTCCTGATCAATTTTTGTGCGGAGGTATCCAACATAAACATCGACTGTATTTTCATCAAGAAAGTGATCTTTTCCCCAGATGTAATCAATAATCTGGTCTCTTGTAAGAACCTGATTTGTTTTTTCAAGGAAAAGTTTAAGCATCATAAACTCTGTTTTAGACAAAGTAAGAATTTCACCTTTAAGTGTAACTTTCATGCTTTCTGGAATCATTTCCAGATCACGGTTTTTAAGAACTGTTGGTCCGGCAGGAGTATTGCTGGCAGCACGGCGTAAAACTGCTCTCATTCTTGCCAGTAATTCTTCAATTTCAAATGGTTTTGGAATGTAGTCATCTGCACCGGCATCAAGACCATTTACGCGGTCGTAAGTTTCTCCACGTGCAGTAACCATAATTACAGGAGTGTCGGAAGTTTTTCTGATTCTTCTGAGAACTTCCAGTCCGCTTAATTCAGGAAGCATTACATCAAGAAGAATTAAATCAGGATTATAACTTTCGAATTTTTCTAATGCTTCACGGCCGGTAGCTGCAACCTGAGTGTCAAAACCTTCGTGCTTTAATTCAAGATTAACAAAATCACTGATTCCAGCATCATCTTCAACAATTAAAATTTTTTCTGGTTCTTTGTTTTCTAATTTGCTTTCCATGTTGAGTCTCCGTTTACATTGTCTGCAGTAATAGGTGGAATTGGTGTTCCATCAACAGCTTTAATTCCATCAACAGTAATACTTACTGGAAGTGTAGCTTTAAGAACAAAGCGGATTTGTGTACATTCTCTGTTAAAGGTAATTTTTGCGCCGCGACTGTCAAAAGGCTTATTGTTAATAGTAATTGATGAGGAAGCCAGAGATCTTGTATCAATTGGTGAAGAAAAGAAAATGTCGAATTGGACAAGAGTTCCTGAGGTTCGAACGGAAATTTCTGTAATTGCTGAATCTTTATTTTGGGTAGATTTTCTTGCTTGTTGTGCAAATGAAAGGGATGTCAGTAATAAACCAATTAATAATATAGATAGAAGCTTCTTCATGTTTTCTATTATAAAGCATTAATTCTTAGATTTGAATACTTTCAAAGTAAGAGTTTTCTTAATTTTCTCTTAGTTATAATTAATGAACGGGGAATGAGGTTGCTATATATTAATCAGTGTAAGGTTGATTAAGCGCCTGGCGCAAACAACTAAAAATTACTTAAGGGAAACTTCCCGTTTGTGAGGTATATTATGAATAAATTAGCTAAAAGTGTAACAATTATGTCAGTGGCAGCAATTCTTGCTGGTGGTTCAGTTTTTGCTAAATCGGCAGTAACTGTAAAGTATGCTTCAACAGGAACTTCAAAAGTTGTACTCAGATCTTTGGATGATAAATCTACTACAAAAGCAGCTCCTTCAAAACTTGCTGCACAGCAGGCAAAGAAAAAGAAGATTGCAAAGAGAAAGAAGAATAAGAAGTTCGATGATGAAACACCAGAAGAAAGAGCAGAAAGACTCCGCAGACTTAAAGAAATGCAGGATCCTTTGGCAAAATAAGCTGATGTGTTGACAAGGTATGGTGAAAATACTAATATTTCACCATACGGCAAAGAGGTCGTAGATAATACTTTGTGTTAATTTTCACGAGGTACTGTCTACGACCTCTTTTTTTTGACCCTAAATCATGTATAAGGAGGTATTAGTATATGTGTGGTTTTGTCGGAGCTTTTGATCTTAGTAGTGGCAGTCAGCCAATTAATGAAGGCTTAAAGGAAGAATTACGCAATCAGGTACTTGAAATGTCTAAGAAGATTAGACATCGTGGTCCAGATTGGAGCGGGGTATATACTGGTAATAATGCCA
>JAKSTK010000050.1 GCA_024402615.1 Treponema sp. | reverse complement strand
TTACACCCCAACCCTGTGTGTGGTTGAAGATACCGGCATTTTCTTTAATACCTGGCAAGAATACTACAGAAGACATAATATCTGAACGAGTCTTAACAAATGGAGGAGCACAGAGCATCAAACCATAAGGTGTAGCAAGTTTTTCCTTTACAGACTGCATACAGAGTCTAGCCTGTTCAGCAGTTGCAGCAGAAGACATAACAGCCCAAACCTGAGTATTAAGATAGATCTGACCTTCTTCAATTGTCTGTGTACCGTAAACTGTACCATCTTCACCAATAGCCCAAACGAACCATTTTCCGTCCCAGCATTTTTTCTGGATATTTGCATCCAAAGTTTCACGCTGTTTCAAAGCCCATGCAGCTTCATCTTCTTTTCCAAGACGTTTAGAAATATCTGCATAAGTTGTAAGACCAAGTCTCAACTGGAATGCTACGAAGAGTGATTCTCCGTGATAACCGAGTTTAAGACAGTCGTTCCAGTCTGCCAAAAGACCACATGGAAGTCCGTCTGCACCCATTCTTTCAAGGTTGAATTCAAGAGCGCGTTTCAAGTGTCCGTAAACTGTAGCTTCTCCACCATCAGCGTAAGGAACTACTTTGTTATAGAAATCAAAGTTTCCTGTTTCTGCAACATAAGCAGGAACAGAGTTAAAGAACCATTCACAGTCATCTGAACGGAATTCTTCAGGTTTTGGAGCCTTTTCGTGACCAGCGTTGAAGTCCTTAGAAATTACAGGAACTGCACCACCGTTCTGGCACTGACCAGAAATCATACGAACAAGTCTTTCTTCAGCTTCTTCTGGAATTGCAGCAGAAACACCAAGAATATCCTGTACAGAGTCACGGTAACCAAGACCATCGCGTTCTCCATTGTATACAAGAGAAGCAGCACGAGACCATGCAAATGTAATCAAACAGTTGTACAAGCCCCATACATTTACTGTGTGGTTAATATCTTCATCTGGAGTACAAGCTTTGAATGAACCAAGTTTTGCATGCCAGTTAGCAACTAATTTTTCAAATTCTTCATCAGCACGTTTGAAAGTACCAAATTCATTAACGATTTTCTGTCCAACAGCACGAGCATCGTCAATACCAAGCATCAACATAATTTCTTTTGTTTCACCTGGTTTAAGTTCCAAATCACCCTGAACAGTACCACAAGTGTTATCACCATATGCTTCAGAGTTTGTACAAGCACCTTCTACTACAGCTTTTGGATGTTCATAAGAACCATAAGTTCCAATAAATGCTTCACGGCTTGTATCAAAACCTGTCATTGGAGTACCAACAAGTGCTACCCATTCAGACATGTATGCACCACCAACTTCCCATTCTGGATGCTGTGTGTAAAGGTTATCCTGAATTGTATAACGGAGCAAGTTATCGCCTACTTTTTCACCCTTAGAAATAAAGATTGAGTACTGAAGGTTTACCTGATCCTGAGTTGTATTCCACTGATTTGAAAATTCACAATATGAGAATACGCGAATCTTACGAACTTTGTCTGAAGTATTTGTTACCTTAAGTCTCCAGTATTCAAAGTTCTGTCCAAGTGGAACGTAGTATTTAGTTTCTGATTTAATACCCTTGTATTCAGAAGTAATTGTTGTGTAAGCAGTACCATGACGGCATTCTGACTTATACTGATCAAGTGGTTTTCCTACTGGCTGCCATGAAGCTGACCAGAAATCTCCATCTTCCTGAT
Source organism: Treponema sp. (assembly GCA_024402615.1). GTDB lineage: Bacteria > Spirochaetota > Spirochaetia > Treponematales > Treponemataceae > Treponema_D. The sequence goes on along the minus strand of JAKSTK010000050.1, from coordinate 13,715 downwards.
CACGGAGATAGAAATAACGTCCTGGCTGATCCATTGGAACTGAGTTGAAGCGAAGACGCATAAAACGTCCCTGAGCTCCAGACTTGTAGAAACCATAACCACCGGCGTTGTTAGTAATTACAGCACCATAAACTGTTGATCCAAGATAGTTACTCCAAGAAGTTGGAGTATCTGGACGAGTGATGACATATTCGGCATTGTCATCGTCAAAATAACCGTATTTCATTTAACTTCCTTTTTACCACCCGAAGGCGGAATAATTTGGTTTTAGTTTAAATTTTATAAATAAATTATATAGGGTAAAACACTTATCTGCAATGTAGAAAATCATTTATCTTATTGTACAAAACTCTATTTTACTTTAACTTCATCCAGAGTAATTACATAATCACTTAAATAGACTTCTTTTTTATGTTCATCAGAATTAAACCATTCCCCTGTCCAGAAATTATTCTTTGAGTTGTGATGTTCCTTGAAATTTTCATCTCCAGAATCATTCCAGGTCATAAAGTAAGCCCACGCAGCTCCATCCTCTTTCATTTTCTCCGGAGACGGAATTGTACCATTCTCTGTAAGAGCAACCATTTTTGGAGTTTCTGCAGGATTTTGTGCGTAATTTACAGCTTCAATCCATTTTTTATACTTGCTTGAATAATCTTTTGGAGTATCGTAAATATCAACACCAATAATATCTACATATTCATCTCCCGGATACCATGCCTTATCCTGTCCGTTCCAAACCCAGATAAGATTATTTAATCCCTTTTCATAAGTTAAATAATTGTACATTAATATATACAAAGCCTTATAACGTTCTGCTTTTTCTGCTTTAGTTGTACCGGAAGCTCCCCACCAGAACCATCCTCCAGAAGCTTCGTGTAATGGTCTCCACAAAACAGGAATACCTTTTTCCTGTAATTTCAAAAGCTGATCTCCAATCTTATCAATATCTTTCATCATCTTATTGTAATCGTAAGATCTTCTCTGAGGAGTTTTATCCCATTCTTTTGTAGATATATCGTAAGGAATTTTAAAATCTGTTCCGTTAGCATTTCCTGCACCATAAGGATAGAAATTATCTTTTCCATTCTGCCCTTTTACTTTCCAGTGCCAGCAAAATGCTACTATACCCCCCTTTTCTGCCCAGGAAATTGCTTCATTTGTCTGATTCTGACCATAACCAGTTCCAGGTGTAAGAATATTCAAAAAATCATACCCCATAATTGCAGGGTACTTACCTGTATCACCATAAATACGATCCAACATATCCACACTTTCATTCCAGGTGATATCCATCTGTCCTGATAAAATCTGCTTACCATATCCTTTTGCCAGATAAGCCATAAGATTTTTCGCCTCTTCTGTAGCATTAGGATTTACAGGTTCTGAAACAACATTTTTAATTCCATAATCAGGATCAACAGCAAAAAGACCAGATAACACACAGGCTACTGCTGCAACCGAAAAAAGTTTCTTAATCAATTTCATAATAATTCTCCAGGAATATTTTAACACCTTTCTATGTAGGGTGTTTTACCTAGTATAAAATAAAAAAAGCCACCCGTACACAAAATACAGGCAGCTTTTTTATAAATAATTATTATAAGTAATAAATATTGGTTATTATAACTATTCCTTTACAGAACCCATTGCAACACCGGCAACAATATATCTAGAAAGCAGGAAGTATACAATAATCAAAGGTAAAGCAGTCAATGTAAGACCTAAGTAGATTGAACCGTATTCAGTCTTATAGATATCACCTTTAAGCAGAGAAATCATAATTGGTAAAGTATATTTCTCCTGTTTTGTAAGCAATACCAAAGGTCTGAACAAATCGTTCCAGCTTGTTACGAAACAGAAAATAGCCTGTGTAGCAATAGCTGGTTTCATGATTGGAAGAGCAATTACATTGAATGTAAAGAATTCTTTTGCACCATCAATACGAGCTGATTCAATCAAAGAAGGTGAAAGAGCAGGTTTCATATACTGACGCATAAAGAATACCAGTGATGGAGATGCAATAGCTGGCAAGATCAAAATGAACAATTTGTTTGTCATGTGCAATTTATAAACCATCTGATAGAAACCAATAATTGTGATTGTTGAAGGAATCATCATAACGGCCATAATGAATGTGAAGAAAACATTCTTAAGTTTCCATTCGTACATTACAATTGCATAAGCAGTCAATGTAGAGAAGTACAAAGAACAAGCTGTTACACCAACAGAAATAATTAATGAGTTTACAAAACCAACAGCTGGATTAAAACTTTTTCCTAACAAAATATGTAAGTTACTCATAAAGTATTTTGATGGAATAAGAGAAACCGCATGCTGCTGAATTTCATATGTTGAACGTGTTGAGTTCACAATCATAATAATGAATGGAAGAACACTTAAAATTGCAAGAATAACACAAAGAGTGAAAATTAATGTCTTTGCAACAACATTTGATGCTTTTACAGATTTCATTATTTACCTCCTTTTACAGCTGAACCTGCAGCTGCTAATCTTGCTTTTTCCGCTTTTTTCATTTCTTTTCTCTGAAGTTTTGCAGCTTTTTTCATTGCTGCTTCATCTTTATCACGCATAATAAAGAACAAGAGTGCTGAACAAACAGCAATAATAACAAACATGAACATACTTGCTGCAGAAGCACGGTTATACAAATAACCACCGCTAAATGCCAGCTTGTAAATATAAACGTTTGTAGTCAAAGTTGCGTTATCAGGTCCACTGTTCTGTACAAAGAGCTGTGGAATATCGAACATGTTCAAACCACCAATCAAACTCTGTACTAAAGTGAAGAGAAGGATTGTTCGGATACTTGGTAATGTAATTTTGAAGAATACCTGGAAACCATTAGCACCATCGATATCAGCAGCTTCAAAGATATCAGGACTGATACCAAGAATAGCAGAAATCATAATGATCATTGTGTAACCATACCACATCCATGTCTGAATGAAGATTACAAATCCCTGTGCAACTTTTTTGTAAATAAGGAAGTCAATTGGCTTACTTATAAAATTAAAACGCAAAAGAAGGTCGTTTAATGGCCCCATTGGATAACCCAATAATGCATTAAACAAAATAGCTACAGTTGCAGCTGTAATAATGTTTGGCATATAGAAAAGCACTTTGAAAGCTCCTTCTCCAGGAACTTTAATTCTGCGGTTTGTGAACCATGCAGCAAGCAAAAGTGCCAGAATTAACTGTGGAATAAAGTTAAGCACCCACATTTTAACTGTATTGCCTAAAGCAATTTTAAATGTTGGCGCAGTAAGAACAGCACGATAGTTATCGAATAATTTTGCTAATGGGAGAAACTGAAAAGTAGTTTTTCCTACACCACGCAAGTTAGTAAAACCAATAATAATTGTATAAAGTGTTGGATAAAAAGCAAAAATCAGATAAGCAACAACAAATGGAATGCTGAATATGTAACCATATTTAGCATAACTTATTGAACCTTTTTTTTTCATAAAAATAGACCCCAGTTTTATTTATTAGTTTTGAAATCTGAATCTTTGGGGTGAACCAAAAGATAATAAAGAAAATCGGGATTATCCCGAAAGATAATCCCGATTAATTAGAAGCTAATTAGTATTCAATACCGAGTGTATCAGCTACAGTCTGTTTGAAGTCTTTAATTGCATCTGCACGAGATTTCTGTCCTGCTGCATAAGCACGAACCTGATCACGCCAAACCATGTTGATTGATTCGTCGTACTGTGTAAGGTTCTTACCGTTAGCATACTGGTTAGCAGGAATGAAGTAGTCGAACATGTTCTGTCCGCCGAGGAATGGCAATTCACCGTTTGATTTAGCCAATACTACACCTGAAGCAACTGTATCTTTTGTACCGCCTTCGCCGTTCAAAGTACCGTTAGCCCATTTGTAAAGAAGACCATCGTTAGATGTATCGAGTGTGATCCATTCGATGATTGCTTTTACAGCAGCTTTCTTAGCTTTTGCCATGTTCTTGTTAGCGAGTACCCATGTACCACCCCAGAAGAATCCGATTGGTGAGTTACAAACTGCCCAGTCACCGTATGTACCTTCTCCTACAGAAGATCCACCACAGTTTGGAGCGATTGTGTAGTTGATGAGCCAAGCTGGTCCGAAGAATCCGAGTACAGGTTTAGCACCTACACCTTTCATATCAGCAAACCAAGCATCCTGCCAGTCACGTGTACCGTTAGACCATTCGTTGTCTGTGAGGCTCTTTGAGTAGTCAAGGAAAGCTTCACGTTTTGGATCGAGGTAGAGTTTTCCGTCTACGATCCAACCTTTGTCAGAAGAGTTTTCTACTGCGTGCCAGAGGTCACCGTCACCAGAGATGATAGCTACACCATTGTCAGCACATTTAGCAGCTGCATCAAAGAATGCATCCCATTTTCCTGAACCACCACCAATAGCTTTCTGTACAGCTGCTGGATCATCTGTTCCGAATACAGCTTTAGCTACTGAACGACGATAGATGAAACATCCACCTGTTGTCTGATATCCAAGAGCATCGATCTGACCTTTTGTGTTAGATCCGATATCAATTGTATATCCAGCAATTTCTGCTGCTTTAGCTTTTTTGTCTACATCGATTCCGAGATCTTTGTAAGCTGCAGCATAAGATTCCATATCACCTTTAGAATATTTCAAGATGAAAGCAGCTTCAGCACAGTAGATATCTGGAGCATCTTTTCCGCCATTCTGTAAAGCCTGGTCAAGAGCTGGCTGGTAAGCACCGTCAGTTGTTGCAATAATAGTTGTGTTTACAGTTACACCTAATTCTGGGTGAGCTGCAACATACTTTTCAACCATTCCTGGAACTTCGTCTGTGAAGGACCACAAATTGATTACTTTATTTGCAGCTTTTTTTGGAGCAGCAAATAACGAAGTAACTGCTACGAGAGCAAGTACTGTAGAAAGGATTTTTTTCATATCCATCTCCTTTTTAAATAAAAAATAGTTTTTTCACTGTCAGATTTCAAATTATTAAGTTTAGACACTTGTTGGGAATAACTTTCAACCTGATTAATAATCATTATATCACTCTTTTTCATTACAGTAGTAATAAAAAATAACAAAAATTAATAAGTTTAGGGAAATTTACCTAGGAATAAAAAAAAGCAGCAGAACCGGAATTCTGCTGCTTATACAAACTGAAAAAACAGTAAATTAGAACTTCTCTACTCCATCAAGATCAAGAGTAGCAAACAAATCATCAATAGTTTCACGACGACGGATTTCTTTAAAACTTCCGTCCTCTCTCATCATAATCTCACCACAACGAAGCTTTCCGTTATAGTTAAAGCCCATTGCACGACCATGAGCACCTGCATCGTGAATAATTACATAGTCACCCATATCGATTTTTGGAAGAGGACGCTGAACTGCAAATTTATCACAGTTTTCGCAAAGAGAACCAACAACATCATAAATTTCAGTTTTTGGAGCATTTTCCTTACCGCTGACAGTAACTTCATGGTAAGATCCGTACATACCAGGACGCATTAAATCTGCCATACAAGAGTCTACAGCAATATATTCACGGTAAATATGTTTCTGATGAATTGCAGTAGTAACAAGCCAGCCATAAGGTCCAGTAATTGGACGACCACATTCCCAGTAAATCTCAAGAGGATCAAGACCTGCAGGAACAACTACACGGTCATATTCACCACGAATTCCTTTTGCAACTTCATCATAATCAACAGCTTTCTGTTCTGGCTTGTAAGGAATACCAAGTCCACCGCCAAGGTCAACAAATTCAATACGAACACCAGTTTTTTCTTTTACTTCTGCCGCAAGTTCAAATACAAGTTTAGCTGTATCAACAAAGAAATTAGGATTAAGTTCATTTGAAGCAACCATTGTATGAAGGCCAAAGTGTTTTACACCTTCTTTTTTACAGATAGCATAAGCTTCAATCATCTGTTCGCGGGTAAGACCATATTTAGCTTCTTCTGGTTTTCCAATAATTCCATTACAGCCCTGTTTTTCTGTACCAGGATTATAACGGAAACAGATAGTTTCTGGTAAAGTTCCTAAAGTCTTTTTAAGGAATTCAATATGTGTAATATCATCAAGATTAATGATTGCACCATGTTCATATGCATAACGATATTCAGAAGCAGGAGTTTCATTTGAAGTAAAGATAATATGCTTTCCTTCAATACCTACTAAATCACTGAGCATAAGTTCAGGAAGTGAAGAACAATCTGCACCACAACCTTCCTCTTTTAATACTTTAAGAATATAAGGATTTGGACATGCTTTTACTGCAAAGTGTTCACGGAATACAGGGAAAATACTGAATGCTTTAGTAAATTTACGCATATTTTCTCTGATTGCTTTTTCATCATACAAATAAAATGGTGTTGGAAAATCTTTAATAAGATTTGACAACTGTGCATGGGTTAATGGAAAATTTGAACTCATATTAATCCTCTTTTTAATTAATTAAAGCTGTGAAAGATACTTTGTAAGACTGGCAGTTGCCTGTTTTGGATTTGCCTTACCCTGAGACATTTTCATAACCTGTCCCATAAGCCAGCCGATTACTGAAGTTTTACCAGATTTATAATCCTCTACAGCTTTTGGATTTGCTGCAATTACATCCTGAACAATTTTATCAATTGCACCAGTATCGCTTACAACTTCCATACCTTTTTCTTTAATGATTTCTGAAGGCATTTTATTAGAGGCCATCATTTCTGCAAATACATCTTTACCCTGTTTTGAAGTAATTTTTCCTTCTTCAAGAGCGTCAGCCAGTTCTGCAATATGAGCAGGAGTAATTTTTACATCATTAATTGTTTCTTTCTTTTCATTTAATACAGCAAGAAGTTCTGCAAGAATAAGGTTTACAGCTTTCTTAGGATTTTTTGATTTCTGAGCTGCATTTTCAAAGAACATAGCCAAATCTTTTGATGAAGTAATTGTTTCAACATCAAAATCAGTCATACCGTACTGTTTCTTGTAGCGCTGTCTCTTTGCTTCTGGAAGTTCACCTACAGCTTCTTTTGCAGCAGCAATAAGTTCTTCACTAACAGAGAATGGTTTAATATCAGGTTCAACAACAAAGCGATAATCAACAAAAGAGTTCTTTGTACGCTGAACAACAGTTTTCCCGTTTACATCATCCCAACCCATTGTAACTTTGAAACCAGGATTAAATTCCTGACGGTCTTCCTGGAATTCTTTAAGCTGACGCTGTGCTTCATAATGACAGGCATCTTTAATTTTCTGGAAAGAGTTAAGGTTTTTGATTTCGGAAATTGGTGTGTGATAAAGCTTGCCATCTTCCCAAACATTAAGGTTGATATTGGCATCACAACGCATATTACCTTCTTCAAGGTTACCGTTAGTTACTTTTACATAGCGGAGAATTTCCTGAACAGTCTGCATAAACAATGCTGCTTCTTCTGGAGAAGACATATCAGGTTTTGTTACAATTTCAATAAGTGGAGTACCACAACGGTTATAATCGATATAAGAGTGAGACCCCTGCAAGTGCAAAGACTTACCTACGTCTTCCTCGAGGTGAATACGTTCTACACGAACACGACGGTAATAGTTACCATCCTTTTCTATAATACAATCTTCACCCTTAAAATTCTTTGCACGGCATTTTTCTCCGCCTGGCTGTTCATCTTTTGGATAATGAATCATTGGAAGATCAACATAACCATTATCGCACAAAGGAATATCATACTGTGTAATCTGATAACCTTTTGCAAGGTCAGGATAGAAATAGTGTTTACGGTCGAATTTTGTAAAGCGGGCAATATGACAATTCAAAGCCTGTCCTGCAACTGCTCCTAATTCTACATAACCTTTAGAGATACGAGGCATAGCTCCTGGAAGTCCAAGACAAACTGGACAAACACGAGTATCTGGCATACCACCGTAACGGTTTTCACAGGCACAGAAAGCCTTAGTTTTAGTTAAGAGCTGAGTATGGATTTCACAACCAATTACAATTTCCCACTTATCAATCATTTATAACTCCAAAAAAGCGTAAAAACACTAACGCCTAAATTCAATTGAATAATTATACAGAAAATTCAATTCTATCTCAATAATGAGGAAATTACAGATTTTATTGAAGAAGTCTTATTTTTTCCAGATATCGTATTTTTCACATTCAAGAATTGTTCTGGCATTAAGAACTCTTTCCTGTGTAGGGCTTTCAAGATCTTTCAATTCATAATCAATTCCCAGATCTTTATACTTCATGGCACCAAGACCGTGGTAAGGCAGAACTTCTACCCTCTGAACATTATGCAAAGTACGAATAAAATCTCTTGTTTCTGTAAGATACTGATCATTATCAGTGATTCCTGGAACCAGAACATGACGAATCCAGATTGGTTTATTAATTTCATCAAGATAAGCAAACATTTCGCGGATATTTTTACCAGAAACACCAGTAAGCTTTACATGTTCTTCTTCGTTAATATGTTTAATATCCATCAACAGAATATCAGTTACTTCCATAAGTTTCTTAAACTTTTCGAACCATTCCCCTTCTTTACGGAAAGGACCACCTGCAGTATCAATACAAGTATTTACACCTTTTTCTTTTAATTTAGTAAAAAGTTCGATAAGGAAATCAATCTGTGCCAGAGGTTCGCCGCCACTAACAGTAACGCCACCTTTCTTTCCCCAATAAGAACTGCAGGACATAGCTTCTTCAACAAGTTTATCTGTTGTGTATAAAGTTCCATCGGTCATTTTCCAGGTATCAGGATTATGACAATATTTACAGCGCAATGGACAGCCTGCAAGAAAAATAATAAAACGGCTTCCTGGTCCATCAGCACAACCAAAACTTTCTAACTGGTGTACATATCCTTCCATAAAAACGACTCCTGCAAAAAATTTTATTTATTCAGCAACGACTGAACACAGTCATAAAGATACTTTACTGTGGCATCAATTCCAAAACGACTGGAATTAATACAAATATCATAATTTTTTACATCACCCCACTTTCCGTTTTTACAGAAATAGTCGTGATACATTTTTCTTTTTCGGTCATGGCGTTCAATTGCCAATTTTGCCTTCTTTTCGCTGAAATTACGGATTTCCATAATACGCTTTATTTTTTCATTTTCATCAGCAGTGATAAACACAGACAAAAAACCTTCCTGTCCGCGAAAAAGCTCATCTGCACAACGGCCAATAACAACAAAAGAATCGCCGTCTGCCCATTTTGATTTAAGCAATGCAAACTGAAGTTCGGCAACATTCTCTTCAGGAGAATTTGAATAACCTCTTACCTTGCGGCTGAAAAATTTCTTTCTTGGAACTTCATCATATCTTTCCAAATCGTTTGTATCGATGTTTTTGATTTTTCCAATTTCTTCAAAAAGATTGCGGTCATAAACATCAATATCAAGCATTTCAGCCAATTTGTATCCAATTTCATGACCAGCACTACCATACTGACGGCCAATTGAAATAATAATCTGTTTTTCCATAAATCCTCGATGCAAAATCCATTACAAATATCTTATATAGATATAAACAGTCGAAATAACCATAACAATGATGGTTGCAGGAACTGCACTGATACAATATTTACCCCAGCCTACAGGATAACCTGCTTTACCGGCAACTGAAGTTCCTACAACATTTGCACTGGCACCAATTGGAGTTGCACTTCCACCAATATCTGTTCCCATAGAAAGGGCCCAGGTCATAGTTGTAAGTGGAACACCGGTAGATGCAGCAAGAGTCTGAATTACAGGAATCATAGTTGCAGCAAATGGAATATTATCAACAAAGGCACTGGCAATTGCCGATACCCAGATAATAATTGCTATCATTAAGTATACATTGCCTCCGGAGATTTTACCAATGAATCCCGCAATGATTTCCAGAATGCCGGTCTGCTCCAATCCACCGATTACAACAAACAATCCAATAAAGAAAAGCAAAGTTTTATAGTCAACTTTTTTCAGAATTTCCGGAATATGTTTCGGAGCAGTCAGTAAAGTAATTATTGCAATAAAAAGACCAATTGTTGCAACAGTAAGATGAGTAGATGCATGAGTTACCAGAAGCACAACAGCCAGACCAAAAATAACAGAACTGCTAATAAAGCCTTTTTTATCTGTAATTGCGGATTTTGGAGAAGGCATTGTTGAAATATCTACCGGCTGAACATTTTTATAATCTTTTCTAAAAATAAAATAGAAATAAATAACAATAAAAATAAGACTAATTCCGGCAATAGCACCTGTATTACAGATAAAATCAGAGAAGGAATATCCAAAAGAAGTTCCAATAATGATATTTGGAGGATCTCCACACATTGTGGCAGAACCGCCTAAATTAGCACAGAAAATTTCTGAAAGAATCATTGGAAGAGGATTAAATTTAAGCAGCTGTGAAAGTTCAATTGTTACTGTAGCAAGGAACAGAATAACAGTAATACTGTCAATGAACATAGCAAGCACAGCAGACATAAGCATAAAGGTAATAAAAATTGACATTACCTTATAATGAACAGCTTTTGCAAGGCACATACAAAGCCAGCGGAAAAAGCCGACTCTCGCCATACCTTCTACCATTACCATCATACCGGCAATAAAAATAATTGTTGCCCAGTTGATTCCACTGGTAGATTCACCAGATTCACCGGCCGCATACCAGAAATCCAGCGTAATAATACTTTTTAAATTCAGAGTTTCCATAACTGCTGACCAGCTGTGCAACCCTAAACCAAAAACCAAAACAAGAGTCAAAAGACCACAAACTAATGTTATATACTGACGTTCGAAAAGTTCAAGAATAATCAATCCGAACATAATAACAAAAATAGAGACTGCCAAAATTTGAGCTAACATAATGTGATATTATACCGAATAGTTGAAAACTGTGGAATATTTCGCAAAAATTTTAGTAAATTTCCCTTATCTGCCATTTTTCCCAGCCTGAATAAAGCCCATATGTGCAGCCTCTTTACGGGAAAGGCGTTTCTGACCAAGCTTCAACTCATCACTTTTTCGGCTTTGAGATTTACTGCCGTAAGCTCTTCCCCCTTCCGAAGAAATCCACACCGGTTTTTCTGCATGCACATCACCCTTCTTTGCATAATCTGCCCAGGCTTCTGGTTCTGGAACTTCAAAGACCATATGTTCCCCTGTAAAAGGATGATCAAATTCCAAAGATCTGGCATGAAGACACAATCTGTGAAAAGCATCTGTTTTTGCACGGTGTTCTTCATCTCCAGCCAGAGGATAACCATGTGCGGCCAAATGTGCACGAATCTGATTTTTCTTACCAGTATCAAGAGAAAGCTCGAATAAAGTATGAGTCGGACCAGAAATTATTTTTTTGTAATGAGTTCTGGCATTTACCGTTTTAAAATCACGGCCGTTTTTATCTTTTTCACCTTTTTTTGGAACAAATCCAACATTGTGAGCATTTTGTGCCAGAGGATCATCAATAAGCCCTTCATCTTTTAAGAACTGCTTTGCATTTTTTGGATTTTCAGCTAAAGCATGATAAAGGCGCTCTGTTACCATCTGATGCCAGGTATCCATAATGATTTTCTGTGCCTGTTCCGTAAGTGCAAACATCATAACACCAGAAGTATCACGATCCAGACGGTGAACAACATATGGTTTATGTTTTCCGTTTACTTCACCTTTTTTACGGAGGATTTCTTCAAGAACAGACTGTGCAGTTCTTACTTTACTTCCAGGATAAGGTACAGAAAGAAGTCCGCTGGGTTTATTAATTACGCAAAGCCACTGATCTTCGTATAGAATTTCAATCTGTTCTCTTCCGTAATCTGCTTTATGTTCTCTTTTATATTGTGTTGATGCTTTTACATATGCCATACAAAGATTTTAGCATTTTACGGGATTTGTTTAAATAATGGCAAAAAACAAATTACTCTGTCCCTTTTGTATGCAACCTACCCTCGTTAAACAAAAAAATGACAGATCCCAGAATTTCTCCTAAGACCTGCCATTCTATTTTTTTTACTTAGAAAGCTTTACAGATTACATATCTTCAAAATTTGCTTTTTTCCAGTATTTAATCTTCATAGGCTTTTTAGTACCGCCAGCTCCTTTAAGAGCGTTGCACAAACGGCCCCAGAAGAACCAGATACCTGGCATCCAGAAAGAAGCTTCCGAAACGAGATTTACATCATTATCTTTTACTTCAACATCATCAGTTAATGCAGAAAGACCGTTCATCATGTCTACCTGACCTTTTGTACGCAAATCTACAGGAACATCACCGTTAAGCATCAATTCTCGTTTACATAATGACCAGAGTGGACGAACTGCAAAGTCATTACAATTCTTGAACACTTTAACTTTTACGTCTTTTGTAAGTCCTTTCTTTTCAAAAGTCTGTCCAATAATGATATTTTTTGCAACAAACAAAGAATATTTACTGCGCTGACCACTGAAAATACTTGGACGGAAAACCTGTCCTTTTTCATCAAGTTTTTCTTTCAAAACTTCTTTAAGCTTATTTCTAATTGGTTTCATCTGGAACCACCAGAAACTGCCGTTCATCTGGAATGAAACTTCACCAGATGTGTAAAGCTGTCGTTTAAGGAATCCAGATTTAGAAATATAGAATGCATCCATTTCTTCATATGAAAGGTATGTTGTGCGTACATTGTACCATTTCTTATATACATGAATAATTGAATCGTCATTTACCTGAACCTGTTCTTTAATCCAAAATTTCAGAGTCCAAACTTTATATTTCTTTCCATCACCCTGAAGCTTTACAGCTCTTTCTTTTACAAACTGATTAATTTTTTTAGCATCGCCAGTTGCAAGATTACCAAAGAAAATAGATGTACGATAACCAAAACTTACACCCTTCTTTCCAAAGAAACCACCCTGCATATCATTAAATACAGCATCTGCATAAGTAACAGCAGAAGCATAAATTGCACCTTTTGCAAATAATGGAATTGGAATAGCAGGAAGTCTATACTGCTTTGCAAAGGCTCTCTCTTCGCCCATGTAGATTACATCTCTTTGTTTATAAATGAGATTATTCCACCACATCTTGAATCCACGTTTTTTATAACATGGTGCTTCAGCAAATTCTTCAGATTTATTTTCATCTACAAGTTTTGAAAATTCTTTTACCTGAGCTTTATCAAATCCTTTAAGCTTAATTGAAACAGAAGTAGCTCCATCGCCAAAACAATAGAACTTTTTAAGAATAAGTTCTGAATACAAAACATCCTTAATATTCAAACCAAATTCATAAACTGTGATTGGGTTCTTTGCCGCATATTTTTTGAAAATATTACGGAAGAACATTGAAATAATACCTTTTGGTGCATACAAAAATTTTACTACACCATCTTCAATTGTGATTACGTCCTCTGGTTTTCCCCACTTTACTTTCTTTGTTTCAAGTGCTCCACCACGAACGAGTCTTAAATTTTCCATGAGAAACTCACTCCTTTAATATAGATATATTAATGATATCACCAAATAAAGGAATGTCAATTTTTCAATTAATCGTTTTACTATTTATTTGGGCGTTTCCCCTTTGGGGCCGGTGCTTCCAGGCTTGCCTACGGCCGGTCTTTCAGACTCAAAAAACTTTGTTTTTTGCCCTTCCACCACCTAACGCAAAAAAGCCCATCACCATAAGGTGATATGTACCCCTTTTACTGGACAAAAGTAAGAGGGGTATTTTTATGCGCTACA
>JAKSTK010000005.1 GCA_024402615.1 Treponema sp. | reverse complement strand
CCGCCGTCAGATGAGAATTCAGGAAGATGAACGCCGTGCTTACGAAGAGGCAGAAGCTGCAAAAAATCGTAAAGCAGAAGAAAACGAAGAAATTGAACGTGCTAAAGCAGAATTTGCTTCTCTTGCACAGGAACAGAAAGCTACTCTTTCAAAGAAAGTTGGTGCAGAAGAAAAAATTAATGCAATTGAACAAATGAAAGAAAGCATTTGTGCTATTCGTGAAGATATTCAGAATAAAAAAGATGCATACAACGAAGATAAAGATATTGAAACAAATGCCAAAATTCAGGAAATCAGAGATGCAGAATATCGTATGACAGAAACTGACAGTATGGGTAATCCAACAAAAGATGCACAGGAATTACGCAAAAAGAAGATTGCCGCTGTTAGAGCTGCTGCAGAAAAGGATAAAGTTCAGCGTGGAAAAGAACTTCAGGCTTCTATTCAGGCTACTGATGATAAAGCTATGTCTCAGTTGAAGACTTCTTATTCGGCACTTGAAGCTGGAACTTATACTACAAACTCCTTTACAAATGACTTAACAGTTCGTATTGGAAATTTTGACGGTCAGTCAGGAACCTGGCCATTAACTGTAACCTCTGAATTGTTTGGTTATACAACTTTGTTTGAACAGGAAATTCCACTTTCTTATACAGATGTAACAGGAAAGAAATATAAGCCTATCAGTAAGATGAATGAAGCACAGTTTGCTGAATATACAGAAACTGTAGAACTTTATGACAGTTTGTTCCGCAGTACAACAGAAGTATTCTATGTAAATCTTACTTATAAAATCTCAAAATGGAGTTGGGCTTCTCAGTACAGATTTGAACCTGTTAAGTGTGAAATTGTTCGTCTTGATAAAAAGAGCAAAGTTTTACACAAAGTTACTGCAGATGACATGAAGAAAGTCACATTTACAATGTATCCAACTTATGAAGTTCGTACTAAACAGACAATTGATAAAGAACAGAAAAAGATTGCAGAAAGAATTGCAAAAGAAGAAAAAGCAGATGCTAAAAAACATCCTGTAACTCCTTCAGTTTACGGTTCAGAAAACAGTTCTGTCCGTGTAAGTACAGGAACTTCCGCTGCATCTAAAGCTGCTGTTACAGAAATTTCACAGAAGGGAAGAGGATGTCTCATTGTAACTGCTGATGTTAATTTACCTTCAAATCCACTTCAAGGCTTTGATCCTAAAAATCTTTCAATTGATTCTCTGTCTGCAGAACTTACCTTCAAAACAGGAAAATTCTCTTTTGTCGGTTTGGAAGGAAATGTTTTGTTACCATTTGATAAGGATGATTTAAGCTTCTCTGCAGGGTTAGAAACTGGTTTCAGTGCCCGTCTTGGATTTGTAAGACCATTTGTTAAATTTGGTGCAGACTTAGATAATCAGCTTTTCACAACTGGAAAAATTGGAACAGGTTTTGACTTTATTATGCTTAAAGTAATGGATCTTACTATTGGTTGTGATTACAACTGGCAGATTGATACAATGGGGCTTATTGCTCATAAAAACGGACCAGAATTCAATAATTATTTAAATAAATTTCATAAAGTTTACGCCGGCGTTGGATTTGCCTGGTAGATTTTTAATTATTAAGAGTTGAAACATGAAAACATCAAAGAAACTTCTCTCATTACTTTTGACAGCTTATGTAGCTGTCTGTGGAAATTTTGTCTTTGCGGCAGAAAAGAATTCCAGTGATTTGCGTCCTCGTTACGCACTTGTAATTGGTAATCAGAATTATGAAAAATCATCCCTTGATAACACAATTTCAGATGCTGAATTAATAAAAAAAGTTCTGGAAGATTGTGCTTTTGAAGTTTTCTATTACACCGATTGTAATAATCTTCAGTTGCGTCAGGCTGTAGTTGAATATTCCAAGATTGTAAATGCAGCAGGAACCGATGTTATTTCTCTGTTCTATTATTCAGGACACGGTGTTCAAATTGACAGCGAAAACTATATTGTTGGTACTGATGATGCAGGCATTCAGGAAGAAGCAGAAGCAAAAGCTTTCTGTTTTAAGGTAAACAGCATTTTTGATTTTGTAAAAGCTAAAACTCAGGTTTTTATTCTTGATGCCTGTCGTGATAATCCTTTTAAATCTTCTAAAGAAAAGTTTGCAAAAGGTCTTTCTGCAATTAATGCTCCTAAAACCATAAACTTTACATATCTGTTTTCTACACAGGCAGGAGATGTTGCTGCGGACGGTGGAGCAGGAAAGAATTCCCTGTTTACTTCTGTACTGGCCGAAGAAATCGGGAAATATAATGTTCCTGTAAGTTCTGTTTTCAGTTCTGTATGTACAATCGTTCAGGACAGAACTGAAAATCGACAGAGACCAATGTATACAGGTTCTTCTGTTGATTTCTATTTTATGAATGAAGCAATTGCTGACTTAAAAATTGCAAGATTAAAACAGCAGATGGCAGAAAATGAGGCTTCCTTAAAAAAAGAAACTGACAATACAAAGAAAAATGATTATAAAACTGAACAGCAGGTACTTCAGGCAAAAGTAAAGGCGGCAGAAGATCAGCGGGCCCGTGTAAAAGCCGATGCAGAAGAAAAAGCACAGAAGGCAAAGGAACAGGCCGAAAGAGATAAAAAACTTCGTGCAGAAACTGAACAGCTTAGAAAGCAGACAGAAAAATTAAAGAAAGAAAAACTGGCAATGATGGCTAAACAGCAGAGTTCTACATCATTAATTGAACAGATTCAATCAGATATAGCTCGTGTTCAGGAAATCCGTAAGATTGCCTTAGCTGAAATTATTGCGGCAGATAAAGCAACAGAAAAGATTTATGATGAAAAAATTCAGGAAGTTTTAACTAGAGAAGTTTCAATTATTGATAAGGATAACGCTGGAAATTTAACTGATAAAGCAATTAAAAAACGAAATGCAGAAATTGCTGCAATTAAGGCTGAATGTGACAAAGAAAAAGCCGCTAATGAAAAACTTTATCACGACACAATCAGAGAAGAAGAAACCTCTTTACTGAATGCAATTGATACAAACCGTAAAGCTTTGCAAAAAGCAACTTATATAGCAAGCTCTGTTTTGGACGAAGCTCGCTTTGCAGTTGTAAATCAGTTTGATGGAAGTACAAACAAATGGACAATTGTTGTAATCTCAAATCTCTTTAATAATCAGTCACTGGTAAATACAAAAATTGATTTGTCATATTCAGGCATTTCTGGAATTAAAAATCCAAATTATGATGCAGATGATTATCCGGATAAGGTTGAAGCTTTGGACTTCCAGTTAAGAGATCCAGAACTTCGCAGTCTTTTTGATGTTCGTTATGAATACACAATTAAACCTGTTGCAGGAAAAGATTCTGTATATTCTTTCAATGCTACAAAGGTTCAGGTTTATTATTCTGATTCTGATGATATTGAAAAATCTCACCTTGTAAATTCAAAGAAAATTACTTCAATTCCAACTCAAATTACCTGGGATCCTGTGTCAAAGCTGGAAACAATTTCCGAAATGTATACTGCTTATCAGAAGAAGGTAGAAGCAGACCGTAAAGCAGAAGCTGAACGTCAGAAACAGTATGAACAGGCAGAAGAAGAAAGAATCCGCCAGAATGAAAAACACCTGGCTTCAATTGAAAAAGAAAGAGAACGACAGGAACGCAAAGAGGATTTCAACAGAAAATTGGATTACTGGGGTGGTACTCAGGAACCAATTGAAGGATTGACTGCAGCACTGGCTCTTTCTACTCCAGGCACTTTTGGTCTGGAATTGGGCTGGAACTTTGCTATAGGTGATCATTTCTTTGCTGGACCATTTGCAACTGTAGGAACTGTAACTTATCCTTATAATGAGAACGCAGAATATATTGGGGAATCTCCAGCTCCTAATATTGGTGCTGGTGGAATTATTGGCGGTGGGGTAACTTATCGTCTTTCTAATGGCGATTATCTGGAACTGTATGGTTTTGCAAAAGCTAAAATTTGTTCGAGAAATGGCTTTGGATTTACTTTTGGACCAGGAATTGAATATGTTCTTGATTCATCCAATGTTTTTGCGGTTGGTGCAAATCTTGGTCTGGAATTTACAAGTGTTAATGGAGCCGGCTTCCTGTTCAGTGTTACAGCCAGAACTCCATTAGATACACTGGTAGATTTATTTACTTATTAATTCTATCTTTTAAACTTGCGGATTATTACCATTACCACTTCATCTTTTGTAATTATCAGTTCTGCAACTCCAATGATTGCAAAGATAATTGCAGAGATGGCAACTGGTAATCCGCTGGAAATTAATCTTCCGTGACCTGCAAAAGCATTAATCAGGACTGGTCTTAAGAACCAGCAAGGAACTCCCGCAATTACCGAAAGAATTATTAATTTTAATCCGTAAAGCAGACTGTTTTTTACAACCTTTTTTACATCAAAAGAATTCATTTTCTTCATGAAGATAAACAGGAAAACAGTATTTACAAGACTTGCCAGTGAAAGAGCTAAGGCAATTCCGTCACCTTTCATTGGAGTCATTACAAGAATCAAAGCAAGTATAATGTTAGAAATAAAGCTGATAATTCCGGCCAGAGTTGGAAGTTTTGTGTTTTTCTGTGCATAGAAAGCAGGAGAAATTACACGGTTTAAGGCAATGAACAAAAGCCCTGCCATATGCCATCGGAATTTACCAAGGGTTATTAAAACCGATTCATCGCTGAACTTTCCGGTTTTGAAAATCAACGAAATTAAATCCTGTCCATAAATTAAAGAGTATGCAGTTACAGGAATAGAAATCATTGTCATAATTTTAATTGACTGAATCAGCATAGCGTTGAAATCTTCCCATTTTTCCTGTGCTGCAAGTCCAGCCATGTCAGGCAGTATTACTGTTCCAATAGAAACGGCAAAGATTCCAAGAATCAATTCCTGAAGTCTTAAGCTGTACTGCAAAGAAGCGGCAATACCTTCACCGGCTCTGTTTGCAAGCCCCGTAGAAACAAGGTCATTAAGCTGGTAAGTTGCCATACCAATAATGGTTGGAACAATCAGTGCAATAACTTTTCGTGTTCCGGGATTTGAAAAGGTTTTCTTTAAGGTTGTAAATCCTGCTTTGAAGCCGGTTTGTTTAAGGAACGGCCATTGGAAAACTGCCTGAACTACACCACCGATTACAACGCCAATAGACATTGCCAGAGCAGGATCTGAAGTTAATGGAGAAAGTGCATAAGTTGCCGCAATAATAATTCCATTAAATAAAACAGGAGTAAAACCAGAAGGAGCAAAAATCTTACAGCCGTTTAATACTCCCTGGAAGAAAGCTGCAATAGAAATCAAACACAAATAAGGGAACATAACTCTTGTAAGCAGAGTGATTTCAGTTTTCTTGAGGGTATAAGCTATAAACTCTTCTGCATAATTTGCAGCAGAAGAATCAACAGGCGCTTTACAGAAAATCAAAGTAATCAGAGGGGCAATAAGAATACCAATAATTACTACACAGGCAGTAAGGAAAGTTACTAAAGTTAATGTAGCTTTAATAAATTCCTGAGTTTCTTTTTTATTTTCAGGATCATCACCTTTTGCAAGGTATCCCTTAAAAGTCGGAATAAAAGCTACGGAAATAGCATTTTCGGCAAAAAGACGACGCAACAGATTAGGTACCATAAATGCGGTTGTAAAAGCATCGGCCAGCATTCCTGTACCAAGGAATTTACCTTTTGTTACTTCGCGTATAAGTCCCATGATTCGGGATGCTAATGTCATAAGGGAGAGTATAAGTCCAGAGCGTAACAGGGAACTTTTTTTAGATTTTTCTTCTTCTTTTTCCATAATAAATAAAATATCTAAGTTGAGAAAAATTATCAATGGAATTAAAATTAATAGTATCAGGAGGCTTTTTGTGGCAGTTAAAAAAAGTTTATTGCCTAAAGTGGGAAAGACCCGCATTGTTCCAATGGGGCTGAAAATCCTTCTTATTTTCATCAGTCTTATACTTCTTTCAAACTTTGCAACTAATTTTATTTCTACTAAATTATCGCAGAAACAGATTATTGATTTGAATAATACCATTATGGTTCAACAGTTAAAGGAAATGTATTCAAATTCTTCAAATCAGTTTCAGATTTATTCTTATTCACAGGATTTAGAAAGCTGTATTGCATCTCAAAAGAAAGTTGCCGCGTCAGGTTTTGAAAATCCTAATTCTGTTGCTCTGGCAGTAAAAAATGATGGCTCAATTGCCTTTCTTGCCGGCAATAATCCTGAAACTGTCTGGAAAAAGTTTACTGATGAAGACAGCCTCCATCTTTTAAAAGCCGATAAAGACATAGATGGAATTGAAGAGGGAAGTATCAATTTCAGTATGGAAGATGGAGAATACTTTGGAGTTTACAAGTATCAGTCTGACTGGGATTATTTCCTTATTCGTGCAGAAAAACGTGCCGACCTTTCTCTTAATTCCCGCAGAATCCTTTTATATACTTCAATTATTATTGTAGGACTTACAGTAGTTTTCATTATTATTGGTTTTATAATCATTAGACATGAATTCCGTGCAGTTGATGCAATTACCCGCGATTTGTTTGATATGCAGAAAAAGAAACAGCTGGAATTAATTGATCTTTCAGATGCTCCAAACGATGATATTACTTATCTTGCGGCCAGCTTTAACTCTCTGTCATCTTCCGTAAATAATCTGCTGGGAACTTTCCAGAAGTTTGTTTCAAAGGATGTTGTTGCAAAAGCCTATTCTGATCAGGGTATCGGGCTTGAAGGAAGTCAGCAGGAACTGACTATGCTGTTCTCTGATATTAAGAGCTTTACTTACAGAACAGAAACTCTCGGAAACGATATTATTGATGTTTTGAATGTTCACTATAACCGTGCTATCCGTCAGGTTCACGAAAATTACGGTGTAGTTGGTTCAATTATTGGAGATGCTATTCTTGCAATTTATGGAACACTGGAATCTCCTTACACAAAATCTGTAAATGCAATTAAGGCGGCCTGGGGAATCACAAAGGTTACTGCAGAACTCCGGGAAATTATGATTAAACGCCGTGAAGAAATAGAAAAAGACCGTAAGCTTACAGAATCCGAAGAAAGAATTTTCCAGGCTGTTTTACTGGATGTCGGTGTTGGTGTTGATGGCGGAAACGTTTTCTACGGTAATATTGGTTCAAACGAACATATGGCAAATACAGTAATTGGTGATAATGTAAACTCTGCTTCCCGACTTGAAGGTCTTACCCGAATCTATCATCTTCCTGTTATTGTTTCTGGTTATATTAAAGATGAAGTAGAAAAAGAATCGGGAAAAGAAAAAGACTTTATTTTCTATGAAATTGATACCGTTCAGGTTAAAGGTAAAACAGAAGGTAAAAAGATTTACTTCCCGTTTGATAAAAAACATATGTCAGAAGAGACTGCTTCAAAATACGAAATTTTTGAAGATGGTCTTAAAGCATATTATGAAGGCGACTGGAAAAATGCCCGCAAGTTCTTTAAGAATTGTGAACTTGAAGTTGCTGAGGTTTTCCTTGAAAGAATTGGCAGTAAAAATGCACCTGCAGACTGGAGTGGAATATGGACAATGACAACAAAGTAAATAAACGGCATGATGAAGTACTCCTTTTTTTGAATGAGGAGTTAAACAACCTTCAGTTAAATTCAGAAAACGATACTTATAATCTCGAAGAAGAATACGCAAAAACAAAAAAGAATAAAAGTTTCTTTTCAGTTTTGATTATTGTGGCCTGTATTATTGTAATCGGAGCTGTTGCCTGGGGCGTAAATTCTTATATTTCTCATCAGAATGAAGAAATCAAAGTAAGTCTTCAGGAATTTGATTCTTTGAACTTAAAATCTTTACTGGATTCTGTTTCTAAAGTTCAGGGAAAATATGATGCGGCCATAAAGAACAAGGCACAGTATACAGAAGATTATAACCGTGCATTAAGTGAAGCAGAAAACAAACTGGAAAGAGATTACTTCCTTATTGACAGTCTTGCTTTGGATGATGAAGCTGAAATTGCAAGAAGAAAAGAAGCCGCAAAAGCTCAATATGATGAATTAGTTGAACAGCATAATATTCTGTATGAAAATTATATTTCAGAAATTGATGCACAAATCAATGAGTATTCACAGCAGTTAGGTAACTATGATTCTGACAAAGTCCAGAGTGCAAAAGAACAGGATTCCCAGATAAATAGTGAACGTCAGGTTCAGGAGCTGGAAAAACAGCAGCTTACAAAACGCTACGAGCAGCGTATCAGTCAGCTGGAAGAACGTCTCAGAATGGAAAGAAAGGACAGTGCAGAAGAATTAAGAAAAGCCGTTTCTGAAGTTCGTGATAAGTATCAGGCTGAAATTGCTTTACTGGACCCGGTTATTAAAGATGTAGCTTCTGAAAAACTTATGGCAGAAATGAAAGAAAAAGCTCCGGACGATTTTAATGCTTACTCAGTGATTCTTGGCAATAATATTGAAGATGAAACAATTTCTTCCGGATTACAGAAATACCAGAAGCAGTACAACGATTATCACTATATTCGCACTCCAATCGTTGCTATTCCTCATAAAAATTCAGCACCAGATTATATTAAAACCTCTTCGGAACTGGTTGCAGATATGGGACAGACTTTCTCTGATACAGTTGTTGCTTTGAACAGCGAAAAACTGGAATTAAAGTCGGAAATTGAAGATTTGAATTCTCAGATTGATGGTCTTAATGTTCAGATTGAAACTATGACAATTGAACATCAGCAGGAACTTGAACGCCTTGAACAGCAGAAGCAGGCAGATTTACAGAAGCAGAGAGAAAATCTGGAAAAATGTATTGAAGCTTCACTTGCAATTGCAAAATCTAACGCTGCGGTTATTTCTGCAGACTCTACAGAAAGTGTTAGAGTTTATGTAACTCCTAAAGCCAGATATCTTGTGGGCGAAGAAGGACTTCCTGTAGAAATTAAAGGCGAAAAAACAGTAAAAGGTATGATTATTGCAGATGAACAGACAGCAATTGATTCTTATTATGGTTTTGTTCCTGCAGCAGAGTTTGATTTGAAGCTTGTAGCACCTGGTCATATGGTTAAATTGATTTCAAAATAATAGATTTTTTTGAATTTTATTTAGTAGAATTTTTTATCTATTTTTAATAAATTCTATGTATGACAGACCAGACTATTTCACCCGTCAGAATGGGTATTGATGTTGGTTCAACTACAGTAAAAGTTGCACTTCTGAATGATAATGATAAATTAATTTATGGGGATTATCAGCGCCATCGTGCTGACATCCGCAGTACAATTATACAGGTTGTAAACAAAGCCTTAGACTTTCTGGAAAAAGAAATGCCTGCCGGTGAAAATCAAACCCTTACCGTAAAAGTAACAGGTTCCGGCGGACTTTCTGTGTCTCAGTGGCTTAATATTCCTTTTATTCAGGAAGTAATTGCCGCAACTACCTCCGTAAAAAAATTAATTCCACAGACAGATGTTGTAATTGAACTTGGTGGAGAAGACGCCAAAATTACTTACTTTAAGGGTGGAGTAGAGCAGCGAATGAATGGTACTTGTGCCGGTGGTACAGGTGCTTTTATTGACCAGATGGCCGCTTTACTGGAAACAGATGCGACCGGCTTAAACGAACTGGCAAAAGGTGCCTTGCAGATTTATCCAATTGCAGCCCGCTGTGGTGTTTTTGCAAAAACCGATATTCAGCCTTTAATCAACGAAGGTGCCCGTCGTGAAGATATTGCCGCTTCTATTTTTCAGGCTGTAGTTTCACAGACAATTTCTGGCCTTGCCTGTGGTAAACCTATCCGCGGACATGTTGCGTTCCTTGGCGGCCCATTACACTTTCTGGACCAGCTTCGTTTCCGTTTTATTGATACCTTAAAACTGAAAGATGATGAAATAATTATTCCAGAAGATTCCCAGCTTTTTGTTGCTACTGGCTGTGCCTTTAGTGCCGAACGAAAGTTTACTGGAGATTTGGAAAATTATGAATTTCCTACAATCAAAACTTTCCGTGAATCTTTGCAGAATCTTGTTGGTGCAGAACTTTCTGAAGTTCAGCGTCTTGAACCGCTTTTTAATAATCAGGCAGAACTGGATGAATTTGAAGTTCGCCACTCTGAGCAGAAAGCAAAGCGGGGAGAATTAAATAAAACTCATGGACCTGTTTTTCTTGGTCTTGATTCAGGTTCCACTACAACAAAAGCCTGCCTTATTGATAAAGATGGACGAATTATCTGGAGTTTTTATGCTCATAATCAGGGAAATCCTGTGGAACTGGCAGTAAATGTTCTTAAAGAATTATATCAGCAGTTACCGGAAGATGTTTATATTGCCCGGGCAGTTTCTACTGGTTACGGTGAAGCACTTTTTCAAGCCGCTCTTGGAGTAGATGCCGGTGAAGTAGAAACAATTACTCATTTCCGTGCAGCAAATTTCTTTGTACCTGGCGTAGAATTCCTGCTTGATATTGGCGGACAGGATATGAAGGCTCTTCGTATGAAAGACGGAGCCATTGTTTCAATTCAGTTAAACGAAGCTTGTTCTTCTGGCTGCGGTTCTTTCCTTGATAATTTTGCCAATACCATGGGTATGAATGTTCAGGAATTTGGAAAAATTGCCCTTATGGCAAAAAAGCCTGTAGATTTAGGCAGCCGTTGTACTGTATTTATGAATTCCCGTGTAAAACAGGCACAAAAAGAAGGTGCTTCAGTTGCAGATATTGCAGCCGGACTTTCATATTCTGTAATTAAAAATGCTTTGTTTAAGGTTATAAAACTCCGTAAAGCTTCAGAAATCGGTTCAAAGGTTGTGGTTCAGGGTGGTACCTTCTTTAATGATGCTATCCTCCGTGCTTTTGAAAAAATTGCCGGTGTAGAAGTTTATCGTCCTGATGTTGCAGGACTTATGGGAGCTTATGGTTCTGCCTTGATTGCTTTGGATCAGTGGATTGATTTAATGGAACCAAAACCAGGCGAAACTGAAGGCACTGTTCACGATGTTCGTTCAAAAATTGCAAATTTACAGCAACTGGAAAATTTTCATGTTGATCTTGATTTACGCCGTTGTGGAAAGTGTCAGAACAATTGTCTGCTTACAATTAATACTTTCTCTACTGGAGATGCAAAACGTACTTTCATTACAGGTAACCGCTGCGAAAAAGGTGCCGAAATTGAAGGGCAGGTAATTGATGCCAGCAACAAAAATAATACCGGATTTGATGATGATGATAATCCGGGACCAATGCCAAATCTTTTTCAGTGGAAATATAAAAGAATCTTCAATTATGCTCCAAGAAAACCAGAAGATGCTCCTTTAGGGGATGTTGGTATTCCTCGTGTACTTAACATGTACGAAAATTATCCTTTATGGTTTACCATTTTCAATGAACTGGGCTT
The DNA here is from genome assembly GCA_024402615.1 of Treponema sp. Lineage (GTDB taxonomy): Bacteria > Spirochaetota > Spirochaetia > Treponematales > Treponemataceae > Treponema_D. The sequence goes on along the minus strand of JAKSTK010000005.1, from coordinate 26,686 downwards.
TAGAGTAATTTTGAGTCAGCGTTCCAGCAGAAATGTATACGAAAAAGGATTGGAAACAATTCCTTCTGAATCTGTCTGCTATCCTGGAAAAATCAGTCATGGTCATGTAGAAAGTCTTATTCAGCGGGGAATAAAATTTATTTTCTATCCTTGTGCTCCTTATGAACAGAAGGAGGATGCTGGTGCCGGAAATCACTATAACTGTCCGATTGTAACCAGCTATCCGGAAGTTCTGCGTAATAATATTGATGAATTGCGACAGGATCCAACAATTACATACATGAATCCTTTCCTGCCAATTTATGATAAAGAACGACTTGCCGAACGTCTGGCAGAAGAACTTTTACCAAAATTCCCACAGCTCACAAAAGAACAGATTTTTGCGGCAGTTGAAGCTGGCTGGAAAGAACAGCAGGCCTTTAAGAATGAAGTTCAGAAAGCCGGAGAAGATGCCCTTGAAGAAATGATTACCAAGGGCGGAAGCGGTATTGTTCTTGCCGGTCGTCCATATCATCTGGATCCGGAAATTAATCATGGTATTCCAGAGTTGATTAATGGTCTTGGACTGGCAGTTTTTACAGAGGATTCGGTTTGTCACCTTGGAAATATTGAACGACCATTAAGAATTATTGATCAGTGGACTTATCATAACCGTCTTTACCGTGCTGCTGCCTTTGTTTCGGAAATGCCTAGTCTGGAATTAGTTCAGCTTACTTCTTTTGGTTGTGGTCTTGATGCTGTAACTGCGGATCAGGTAGATGAAATTCTTCGTGCAAAAAGCCGGATGTATACACTCATTAAAATTGATGAAGGTTCAAATCTTGGTGCTGTACGAATCAGAATCCGTTCATTGATTGCTGCAGTAAAAGAGCGGCGCAGAAATAAACGGAAGATGGAAATTAAATCGGCCGCTTATCACAGAGCTGTATTTACAGAAGAAATGCGTCCAAAATATACAATTCTTTGTCCTCAGGTATCACCAATCCACTTCCGGTTGCTGGAAAAAGCCTTCAATATTGGTGGTTTTACTTTGAAGGTTCTGGAATCGGTTGATCCAAAAGCAGTAGATGCCGGTTTGCGTTATGTAAATAATGATGCCTGCTATCCGTCTCTGCTGGTTGCGGGACAATTTATTTCTGCTCTGGAATCCGGAAAGTATGATGTAGATAAAACTGCCATTATTATTACTCAGACTGGTGGTGGTTGTCGTGCTACTAATTATATCGGTTTTATCCGCCGTGCATTAAACGATGCCGGTTGGGGACAGATTCCTGTAATCAGTCTTTCTGTACAGGGCTTTGAAGCAAATCCTGGATTTAAAATGGGCTGGAAGCTGGCAGATAACTTAATCAAATCGATTATGTTTGGGGATGTTTTCATGCGAGTGCTTTACAGAACCAGACCTTATGAGGCAATTCCAGGTTCCGCAAATCAATTGTACGAAAAATTAAACGGAAAAGTAGAAAAACTTTTTGATAAGCACATTTCTTTCCGAAAATATAATAAGGCTATAAAAGAGATTATTACAGAATTTGATAATCTTCCATTGAAGCCAATTAAAAAGCCAAGAGTTGGTGTTGTTGGTGAAATTCTTGTTAAGTTCCACCCAACCGCCAATAATCAGATTGTTGAAACAATAGAACGGGAAGGGGCCGAATGTGTAATGCCAGATTTAGCCGATTTCTTCTTCTATTCTTTTGCAACTGGAATCTTCCGTCATGAAGAGCTTGCTTTCCCTAAAAAATCAGAGCGTAATGCCAGACTGCTGGTTTGGGGACTGGAGCTTTATCGTAAGAAGATGAAAAAATATCTGAGTAAAAGCCGTCGTTTTGAAGCTCCTTCTATTATTTATGATATGATGGAAGGTGTTGATGATATCGTCCAGCTTGGTAACATTATGGGCGAAGGATGGTTTTTAACTGCAGAGATGGTTGAATTAATTAAGGAAGGCTGTCCAAGTATTGCCTGTGTTCAGCCTTTTGCCTGTCTGCCAAATCATGTTACTGGAAAGGGAATGATTAAAGAATTACGCCGCCGTTTCCCAGAAGCAAATATTTCGGCAATTGATTATGATCCGGGCAGCTCTGAAGTAAACCAGTTGAATCGTTTAAAGCTGCTGCTTTCAAATGCACCGGTTGGTAAGCATCCGGATGAAGGTACTGACGGAATGATTCATAATCCGGACGGAACTGTAGTAAAACCAGAAATCAGACTTGCTGAAGGTGCTACAGATACAGATGTGGCAGAGTATAACTAAGCATAGTATAATAGTAGTATTGTTTGTTAAAAGAGGAGTTTTGAAGATGAAAAAATCACTATTTCTTATGACATTTTTATTAATTGTGGCTCCTCTTTTTGCCGCTTATAACTCATTTGGAATTCCTGATTCTTCAGAAATCCGTGCAAATTTAATTGAACGATGGTTTGAAGCTCCACTGGAAGAAGTTCGTACAAATCTTCCGGAAATCTATTCCAATGCCGCAGGAGAAAAATTTCAGGTTCGTTTGGAAGAAACAGATACAACCTTTAATATCTTTGTTGCTCCAAGAACCGTAATTGATGTAAAAGTTTACAGCTCAAAAGGAGTAACAACAGAAAAACAGGATGTTTATCCTGGAGAGTTGCCAGGCAGCTGGGTACTTGTCCGTAATAAAAAAACAGGAAAACCAATCCGTATCCGTTATTACTTCAATGCTAACAGTGATGTTTATGTTCAGTTTACTCCAAGTGGAAAAACTGCTCTTGCCGATTTAGTTATTTTCGGAAATTATGCCGCAAGAGGTGCTTCTACCGGTTTACCATTTAATGCTTTCTATCGTACCTCTATTGAAGATGTTCTTACTATGACAAAAAGAGCTCTTCCATGGGATTATGTAAAAATTGATAATGGCCGTTATGGAAATATTCTTCAGATGGCAGGCGTTATTCAGCAGCATCTTCCAGAAATTCTTTATGTTCCAAATGCAGTTTATGATGAAGAAAATAAACTGGTGCAGATTTTTAACGGAAAACCTTTTGATAACGATGATGCAGAAGAAAACCGTTTGTATCTTTCTTCTGCCGGTTTTGTAAAATGGATTGCAGACGGTCTTGTTCAGCCACTGGCCGGCGGATATCTTAAACTTCAGCCATTATTTACACCAACCGTAGAATATAAAGATAACGGTCACATTGGTGTACTTTCTCAGAAATATGATTTGTTCTTTGCCTTAAACTGGATTCGTAATACTGCCGCTGCAGTTACTTCAGTTTACACTGGAAAAACTTATACCTTTGATCAGGCAGGAATTGATGTAAATATTAATCCATTTGCCGCAACTCTGCTTCCAGACGGAACAATGAATACCACTTCATTTATTAAAGATACTGGCTACCAGGTTGCAATTTTGCGTTCTTTGTTGTATGTTCTTGCAGCAACAGAACCTGACACTTTATATTTTGGTGCCATTAAAGGAACTGACCGTAGTGTAAGTCCGGAAATTCAAGCTTTTAACGAATGTATTACATTTTTACCATATTTTGATTGTAACAATTTATTTAATTGCTTTGTTTTTATGAACGGAAGAGCAATGAGCCTGTCTGACTTCTGTACTTTATACAAAGATGATTTTGTATATCTTACAAGAGTTCGTGCCAGCGATTACTTCTTCCCGTATTCACCGAATTCTACGGAAAACTAATTAAACGAAAATTTGCTTATGAAAAAATTACTATTGACTCTTACTTGTCTGGCCACAGGCATCTTCTGTTTTGGTCAGTCTCAAAGTAATGTTGAAATCAGGCTTTATAACGAAATTAATTCGTTTTTCAATGCAGGTTACTATCCTGGTGTAATTGACCAGGTTGAACAGCTGGAAAAGCAGTTTCCAGATTCTGTATTTATAATTCCGTCTTTGCTGGAAAAAAGTGAAGCCTTGTTTCATCTTCAGCGCTATCAGGATGCAGAAGAAACATTAAATCAGATTCTCAGTTCTACAACCGAAGAAAATTCTCCAGAACAATTTGCTGCTGCCAGTTACTGGTATGGTCGTGTAAACAGTAATCTTGGAAATTATGATAAGGCAATCATGGCTTTTTATAATTGTCAGAAGGTAAAACAGTCATCTCCTGAAAATAAGCTTTACAGTGAAGCTGCCTATTATTGCGGAAAGCTTTTGTATAATCAGAAAAATTATGCACAGGCAATTCCTCAGTTAAGTTTTATTTACAGTCACGGAGTTTTATATTCTGTCGCAGATTATTCAGAAAGTGTTGTTATGCTTTTGAATTCCCTGAATAAAAACGGCGATTTTTCTAAAACTGTAGATTTGTATGAAAAACTTCCAGAAACTAATATTTTTGGTTCTGGAATAATGAATCAGCTGCAGCTTCAAGCCGCTATTGCTTACGAAAATACAGAAAAATATATGGAAGCATATGATTTGTACTGCAAACTTATTGAAACAGAAGATAAAAGCATTGCAGTTACTGCTTTGCAGAAAGCATACGGAGTTGCCCATAATCATAATCTTGCTGTAAAACCAGAAATCTTGTTTACACGATTGGAAAAAGTTCATTCTGACACAGAAGCGCTAATGGCAGAATTCTGGGTTCGCCTTGGTATTGATTATTACGAAAAAGGAAATTTTTCACAGTGCCGGGAATGTTTTAACTCAGTAATTCCTTCTGCAAATCAGGATTTACATTCTGCAGTAGCAATTTACGAAGCTAAAATGAAACTGGACGAAGGGGGTTCCGGCAAAATCGTAGCAGAGGAGCTGCTTGCTGTTAAGGAAGATGTAGAAAAGTCTGAGATTACAAATCTTAAAGATGCTTTTTATTCTCAGTTGATGATCTGTTACAGCAATTCAGAAGACTGGAACAATACAATTGATGCTTTTACAAAAATTCAGCAGCCGGAAGAAAAATTAAAATATATTGCAGTTTATGCTTATTATAATAAGCAGGCTTACAAACAGGCTTTACAACTGGCCGACACAAAATCTTTTTCTGCTGCTTATTCAGATAATATCAGAAGAATTCGTGCCGGCTGTTATGCAAAAACTGGTGATTATCAGGAAGCAGAATACCTTTATAGCTGGCTGGATATTCATCAGAAAATGACTTTAGAAGATCGACTGGAATATTCAAAGGTTTTGCTGGCACAAAAGAAAAATCAAAAGGCAATTATTCAGGCTATTGCCGCAAAACAACCTCTTTCTGAATATGTTGCAGGCCTGGCTTCCTATAATATGCAGAACTGGGCCGATGCAGAAATGTATTTAAACTCTTATTTGGTACGTTATTCTAAAACTGCCGGTTATACAGAAAATGCTTATTACTACAAAGCTTTTGCTGTGTACAAGCAGGGAAAAAATCAGCAGGCTTATGATTTATTCCTTAATTTAGGTGATTATACTTCTAATAAGAAAAAACTTTCGGCAGGTTATGAAGCCGGTGCTGTTGCTGCTTTAATTCAGGGGAACTACAAAAATGCCGCTGTAATGGCAGAAAAACGAATTAATGTAACTGTAGGAAAAAAACAACAGGAAGCAATTCTTTTCTGTGCCGATGTATATGCCGATGGACAGGCTTATGATTCTGCAGTTGCTTTACTGGCCCCTTATACAGAAAGTACTACTGATTTTGCTTTGCAGACAACTTTAAAGACTGCAAATATTTATGAAAAAGCAAAACAACTGGATGCGGCTTCTTTGTGGTACGAAAAAGTTTATGACAAGTTTACACAGAATTCTCAGGCAGAAGAAGCGTTGTATCGTACAGGAGAAATGTATTATTCTGCCGGGGAATATAAGACTGCAGATACAAAATTTACCGCTTATATAAAAACTTTTGGAAATGGAAAATTTACACAGGCCGCTTATTATTACAGCGGGGAATGTAATCTGCGAATCAAGGATTATAATCGTGCAATTTTACAGAATAAGCTGCTGCTTTCAAAATTTCCAAAAACAATTTATGGTTACGGGGCTTTCAGTAATCTTCTTCAAACTTATTACGAAATGGAAAGCTATGGAGAAGCTTTGGAAACTGCCAGAAATCTCCTGAAAAATTTTGAAAAGCAGGCTGTGGCTGACGGAATTGGAACAAAAATTCAGGAGCTAGAAAAAATTAATTCTGGAGTAGACAGAGAACTGGCAGAAAAAATAAGTCAGTTTGAAAAATACGGAAAAGAAACCACCGTAAAAGGAAGAATTGCCGGTACAGAGCTGGTAAAACTGTATGCAGAAGAAGGTTCAACAGAATCTATGCAGCAGGCTGTAGCTCTGGCAGAAAAACTACTGTCTTTACAGAATACTGAAGAAGAAATGGAATATGGTGCTGCTAATGGTGATTTTGCCGGTGAGTATTATTATCATCAGGGAAATCATAAAAAGGCAGCAGATTTATGGCTTAAGGCGGCTGAATATTACAGAGCCAGTGGAAAAAACAGCAAGTCTGCGGAGGTTTTGTATTCTGCTGCAGATTCCTTTATATCAGCTGGATTGAAGAGTGATGCTCAGGCAACTGCTCAATTACTCATTAATTTATACCCTGAAACAGTTCAGGCACAAAGAGTAAATGCTTTGTTTAAATAGCGAGGTTGAAACATGAACGCAAAAAAATTAATTTATACAATTCTTTTTTCTCAGGTACTGCTTTTTGCAGGTTTTGGACAGGAATCAAATATTGAGCTTCCTGATCTGACAACAGAAGTAAAAGGTGAGACTGCTGCTTTTGAAGAAGCTGAAATTCCCGATTTTAATACTGTTGTTGTATTACCTCAGGATTCTTCTGATATTGTGCCAGAGCTTCCAAATGCTGAAGCGGAATTTCCCGAAAAAAATATACTTGATGTAATTAGAAATCATCAGGATAAACAGATTTACGCTAATGGTCAGATTGGCGGTGGTTATCCGGCAACTTTTATCGGCGATTTTGATGTTTCAAGAATAGCAGGAAATAATCCTTTTAAAATTGGTTTTGATCATCGTTCTTCATCAGGTTTTTCAGGCAATGATTTGTCTTCCGGATACAATACGGAATATACAAAAATTGAACTGGAAAGAAAATCTCTTGGTAAAAACTTTAACTGGAGTGCTTCTGGTTATTATGAAGATTCCGGAAATGGATTTCAGAGCAAGGTTCCTGGAATTTCTTCTGCAAATCAGCAGGAGATTTTCGGAGTTGGTTCTGTGGAATGGAAACTTCCGTTAGGCTTTAATATTTTCGCAGGAGGTTATTCTTCCTTTTATAATCGTTATCTTGATATTTCTGATTCCGGTATTACTTGTGATGAATGGGCCCGTAAAGCAGACTTATTGAGCGTTTATCCATTTGCTTCTGTAACCTGGTCTGTTCAGGATAAAAAAGAAAACCATTACTCAGTTGATTTCTTCCCATCATATTATTTACTGGCAGATTTAACTGATCGTATTACAGGAACCGCAGTAAATCGCGGGGAATTCAGGTTATGTTTCCACTGGGATAATAAAGCTTTGTATACAAGTGCTGATGTTGCTGCTGTAATTGGTAACTACATTGGAAATAATAAAGTTCTTGTACCTTTTGATTTAAAATTTGGCGGAACAATTGCAAGTGCTTTATCTTCAAGACCTTTAACCTTCAATATTGCAGGTGGTCTGCAGACTTTTGGTTCTTCCATTGTTGAAAAAGAAAAGAATTATAAATATTCTGCTTTTTCATTTATTCCTGAAGAAACTTCGGACTGGTATGGAAAAGTAAATTTTGCTTTACCAGTAAAAGATTTCCTTTCTGTAAATACTGCAGTTGATTTTATGAAAACTGCTTTTGGTAACGGAGTTTGGGAGCCATTGTATAAAGGTACTTCAACTGCAGGACTCTACTGTTATGAAAAAACAGACCGAACAATTCTTTCTACAGACTTTGGAGTTTCTTATCACTACAAAATGTTCTCTGCTGCGGCAAAGTTCAAATCAAACTGGCTTGATATTCCGGTACTTGAAAATAAACATACTTTACTTGTAGATTTATCACTCCAGAGTGAAAAAGGTAAATGGGGTGCTGATTTAGAAACTGGTATACATTTTGGTGCCAAAGATTTTACACCAATGATTAATGCCAGTGGCTTTGTTCAGCTTACACCTGCTGTTAAACTTGTAGTTTCTGTAGATGATTTCTGCAGACTTATTGATATGGAAGATAGAATTTATGCCGGTGATTACATTTGTGAAAGCGGAAGTGTAACAATGCTGGTTAAGTTCTTGTTTTAGTTAATAAATCTATAAATAGATAGAGGAAAAATTTATGTGGAATACTTTAAAATCTGGTGGACTTCTTATTATTCCAATTCTGATGGCTGCCGTATTTGCAACTTTCATAATTATTGAGCGTTGTATTTATTTTTATAACATTAAAAAAAGAGATTCAAAACTTATTAAAAGTGTAAATGATTCTCTTGCTGTAAATGATTTTGGTGCCTGTACTGCTGCTTGTGCCGAAGCTGATACACCAACTGCACAGGTAATCAAAAAGGCTGTAGACTGCCGCCGTTATGAAGAACGGGACCTGCGTGAAGTTGTTGATGCAGAAATGGAAGTTGTTGTTCCTCGTTATGAACACTGGCTTACAACATTAGGAACAATTGCCAATATTGCTACTTTGCTTGGTCTTTTGGGAACTGTAACTGGAAATATTAAAGCTTTTGGTGTTCTGGGGGCCGGTGGAACTATGGGAGATCCTGCTTTACTGGCTGGTGCCATTGCCGAAGCTCTTGTAACAACTGTTGCAGGTCTTTGTGTTTCAATTCCATCTTTGATTTTCATAATTTCTTTGTTTCCAGAGTTAATCACTTTGTCGTAGAAATGGAAGCAAATGTAACAGAAGTGGTTCTGAAACTTACTGGACGCGTAAAATAATCCAAGGCGGAATTTATGAAAATTAAAAGCCGAAGGGGAAAAATTCAACCAAATGTTGATATGACCCCAATGATTGATATTGTTTTTCAGTTGATTCTCTTCTTCCTGGTATCTACAACTTTTGCCATTTTACCTGGAATTAAATTGAATCTTCCTGGAAGCAAAACTGCAGAAGGTACCGCAATGCAGGGTATTACTATTACTGCCAGTGATGACGGCCTTTTGTATTTTAATGAAAAATCTGTTTCTCCTGATACCTTAAAACTCGAGCTTATGGGCTTTGATACAGGTGATACAAAGAAAACTGAATTTCCTGTTTCACTTGAAGCAGATGAAAATGTTACTAACGGTACTATTGTCGGTTTATTTGATATTATCCGCGAAAGTGGTTATTCCGTTATCAGTTTAAGGACTACAGCTAAAAAATGATTTCATTACCTTTGTTTGGACAAGACAGTTCTCCTCATAAAACCAGTATGATTATTTCACTCATGGCTACCGGCGGTGTGTGGGTAATATTACTGTTGTGTTTTATTTTTATTCCTGTCCGCACAAAAGTTACCAGATACAAACCGGTTCAGATTATTCTTGATTCTACTCCAATGGATTTGCCTCCCGTAGAAAATCCTGTAGAGCCGGTAGAGGCAGAAGAAACCGTAGAAGCTGATTCAACTGAAATTATTGAAGAAGCCGTTACAGAGACTGTTGATCCGGTTATTGAACAGCCTGTACCTGTAATTGAAGAAGCTTTGCCAGAAATCCCAGAAGTAGAAGCTCCTGTACAGCAGCCGGTTCAGGAACAGAAAAAAGAAGCTCCAAAGGTAGTGGAAACTCCAAAGTCTGTAGCAAAACCTGTTGAAACTCCAAAACCAACTCCAAAACCAGAGACAGTAAAAAGTGATGCGGCTCCAGCAAAACCTGCGGAAAATGTTGCAATTACAAAAGAAAACACAGCTCCTTTGTATGAAATTCAAAAAAGTGTAGATGATCAGCTGGATTTTGCTTCTGTAAAAAAGAATACTGCAAATTATGATGATGTATTTGCCGCTATGGATAAAACCTCTGCAAATACGACTTCTTCAACCAGTACAAAAAAAGTAAATACTCAATCTTCCGTTTCAGGTTCCTCTGCCGAAATGGCTTCTACAAAACCTGCGGAAACTGTTAAAAAAACAACAGAAGCTGCTCCTGCAACCAGTGATAAAACTTCTGAAATGCTGAATAAAATTTCCAGTACACCATCAAAGACTTATACTTCCAAGAAGGCAACAAACAATAATTCTTCAACAACAATGAATTCAAAAAATTCAGTTGATGGAATTCAGGTAGAAATGCAGGGCGGAAAGCTTCGTACTTTGCTGGAACCTATGACAACTGCTATTCCAATTTCTGATGCGGCTGGTAATACAATTACAGAAGATAAAGAGGTTGTGATTACTTTTACGGTTGGTAAAAATGGTGATGTTCCAAGAAGTGAAATCAAAATCACACCATCTGCAATTTTAAGCTCACAGGTTATTGAAGAAATTCTCAATACTATGACTACCTGGCGTTTTGAAACTTCAGATACAGTTTCTACAGGAAGTTTTAAGTTTACTATCATTAAAAAATAAAATCTGTTAAAATAAAAATTATGGAAATTTTAGATTACGACTATGTAATTATTGGCTCTGGAGCAGCTGGACTTGCTTCTGCTCAGTATGCGGCAAGAGGTGGACTCAAAACTGTCGTACTTGAAGCTATGGCTCCAGGGGGACAGCTTATGCAGATTACTGAGCTTGAAAATTATCCTGGAGTATTTCCTGCTACAGGTGGAGTTGATTTTATTGAAACTCTCCGTAATCAGGCTCAGGCTTTTGGAGCAGAATTTAAACAGTGTCTCGTAACTTCTATTGATAAAACCGGTAATTTTTTTACAGTAAAAACAAAAGAAACGGTTTTTAAGGCTCCTGCAGTTTTACTGGCAACAGGTGCACTTCACCGTAATCTGGAAGTTCCTGGAGAAAAGGAACTTACTGGCCGTGGAGTTTCTTACTGTGCCGTTTGTGACGGACCTTTCTTTACAAATAAAAAAATCCTTGTAGTTGGAGGAGGGGATTCTGCCTGTTCTGAAGCAGTTTATCTTTCTTCTCTTTCTAAGAATGTAAAAATTATTCATCGTCGTTCTGAATTCAGAGCACAAAAAGCAGTGGTAGATAAAATGCTTGCAGCCGGTGTTCAGCCGATTTATGATACAGTTATAGAATCAATAAATGGAACAACAAAGGTGGAATCTGTTTCTATTATGAATGTTACAGATGGCCGCCGTACAGAGCTTCCATGCGATGCAGTTTTTATTTTTACTGGAATGCTTCCGCAAACCGATCTGGTCGAAATGCTTCCTAAAGATAATAATGGTTATATTATAACTGATGAAAACATGCAGACTGCGGTTCCAGGTTTGTATGCTGCCGGTGATGTTCGTTCAAAGCCTTTCCGTCAGGTTGTAACTGCCGTAAGCGATGGAGCCGTTGCGGCTTATGCTGCAGAAAAATATATTTCTAAACTTATGAATTAAAAAACGTAAAATAATAAAAGGAATGAAAAGTGATTTTCAGTAAAATCTTAAAAACAAATAGATTTCTTAAAAAAAGTATTTTTGCTCTTCTTTTTTGTATTACCACAACTGTTTCTGCTCAGGAAATAAACTTCTGGTCTAATTATCCAAATGAACAGCTTGCTCAGTATATTGTTGATAATATGACTAATACAGAACTGTATTCTCAGATTTTAATGTTTGGTTGGGCAGGTGCAGAACCTGATAAGCTTTTGTATGATTGGGTTGACCGTGGTTTAGGAAGTGTAAAGGTTTTTGGATGGAATACTGATGATATTCATCTGGTTGCAAAATCAGTTTCTTCTTTGCAGAGAAATGCACAGGAAAATCGTTTTAAAATTCCACTGTTCGTAGCCACTGATCAGGAAGGTGGATGGATTCGCCATGTAAAGGGAGATACTTTGATTACTCCGGGAAATATGGCAATTGGTGCGGCTGGGTATCCAATGGATTCTTACTACAGTGCATATTATATCAGCCGTGAAATTAAAGCTCTCGGAATTAATATGAACTTTGCACCAACCGTAGACCTTTTTACTGACCATAAATCAACAATCATTGGAACCCGTTCGTTTGGCGATGATCCTGCAAAGACTGGAATTCTTGGCAGTGCATTTGTTTCTGGTTCTTTAAGTGCTGGTGTAATTCCTACAGTTAAGCATTTTCCTGGTCATGGAGATACAAATATTGACTCTCATGGACGACTTCCTGTAATTGATATTGATTTTGATACATTTAAAACCCGTGAATTAGTTCCTTATCTTTATCTGATTAAAGAAAATTGTCCTGCAGTTATGTCAGGTCATTTAAGTTTCCCTCAGATTGAACCAAGTGGTGCACCTGCATCTCTTTCTAAATATTTTCTTACAGATTTGCTTCGTAAACAGTTAGGTTATGAAGGTTTGATTATTACTGATGACATGCAGATGGTTGGCGCTACAATTTTTGCCGGCACAATGTCTAATGCTTTCAAATTAGCAATTGAAGCAGGAAATGATATTATTCTTTCTTCTTCTACTGCCCGTTTAAATGAAGCTTTATGGACACGAAATCTGGAACTTATGGAAACAGATGCTTCTTTCAAAGAAAGAGTAAAGGATGCTGCTTACCGTGTAATCCTTTCAAAACTTGAATATTATAAAAGCGGAAATTCTGTAGCACCTCTTTATCCTGATCCAGAAGCAGTAGATGATTCAATTCCGGATAAAGAAGGTGATGTTTTCTTCCTGGAACAGGCTTGTCGTTCTGTAACTGTAGAAAAACAGGGAACAATGCCTTTAACCACCGAAAATTCTGGGCGCGTACTGTTGATGGGTTCTCTTGGTTCTTTCTTCCGTTCTGCAAAGGTTCGTTTTCCTTCTGCAGGTGAATTCCGCTTCTCTTACGACACAGGTCCAAATGAAACTCAGTGGGTTCTTGATAATATTGGCGGAATGTATCGTTCTTACGACACAATTATTATTTGTGTTTCCAATGATAATCACGCAAGAATAGCAGAATATTTCAGGGATAAAGGAAAGAGAGTAATTATTCTTTCTACAATGTCTCCTGTTATTTCAGAAAAACTGAACTGGGCAGATACAATTCTTTTAGGCTACAGCTGGCGTTGTGATTATTCTCTGCAGGCTATGCTTGGAGCTTTGTGCGGCGAATTTGTTCCTGAGGGTGTAAAACCTTATAACTAATTTAATTTGATTCGTTTTTTATAAAATCCGGAATTTCTTTTAATTTATTATACTTACTGTCGTAATTATGAGTGCTTGGACGAATTCCCATAATGCGTTCATTTTCTGCAGTAAGCTGTAATTTTATCATTTCCTTAAAAACAGTCATTAAAGGTTCCGGATCAACATCCTTGCTTATCATATCAATTGTCTGTAATTCTTTAATGAAGTAATAGCAGGATTCAATTGTTGAAATATATTCTGGTTTTGGTTCGTGCTTGAAAGTAAAAATTGAACGGTAATCGCCGTAAAAAGAAACTCTTGGAAGTTCCAGCAAAAAAGCATTATGTTCAATCATTTTTTTTGAACAAAACCAGGTTGCATCAAGAATTAATACCAGCAGTTTTCTATTTCCAATTGCTTCCTTAAAGCCTTCTTTTTTTGCGGTCCAGGCTTCTTCTCCCGGATACATCATTACAGGAAAGTATTGAGGATCGTTCATCAGCTGCATTAATCTTTCATTCTTTTTGTAATCAAGACCAACGATAATTTCAGAATCTTTTAAACAGATGTGTGCCAGATTTCCTGTTCCTGTGCGTTGTCTTTTTGCCTCTTTTGGATGCATCAGAAGAACAAATTTTATTCCTGTATCCATTTCCTTTGTGTATTTACAAAGACAACTGTTTTCTGGTTTATAACATCTATAACATCGATCACTCATATTCGAAGTGTAGCATAAAAAGACAGTTTATTAAAATCATTATTTACTTTATATTTAAACTATGAAAACTAAAGCTTTTATAGTTTTACTCTCAGGAATTTTGTTTACTTCCTGTTCTCTGAAATACAGCGAGAATATTGCCTCTGAAGATGTAAATCCAGAATTTGTATTTTCCGGTGCAAAAATTTACCGCTATGAAGATTCAAAGAAAACTGCCGCTATAGAAGCCGAAACAATTGAACAGTACAAAAACTCTACAGCTTCTTATGCAAAAAATGTAAAGTTCAAGACTTTTGACAGTAAGGCAGAAGAAGCAACCACAGGAAAATGCGGATTCCTTTTTTCTGATTCAAATAAAAATATGTATCAGCTTTATGATAAAATAGAACTGTTCAGTGAAACTCAAAAAGCAAAGTTTTATGCCGATGCCTTAAAGTGGAATGGAGCTACCGAGCAGCTTACCAGTTCCCGCACTGATACTGTAAGAATCGAAAAAGATGATACTGTTATTATTGGCAGTGGTTTTTCTGCTAACGGTGTAAACGGAGAATATGTATTTACCGGAAGTGTTTCTGGTGTTATTGAATCTGAAACTAAAAAAGAGGAGGAAAAGTAAATGAAAAAATCAGTTTTTGTTTTTGCGTTGTTGTTTTCCTGCTCTATGATTTTTGCAGAGAAGATTATTTTTTCCGCAGCCAGTATGTCAGGTCAAACCGGTGGAAGTGGTACAACAAAACTTTCCGGTGATGCTTTTATCAAAACAGAATCAATGGAAATCATGGCCGATTCTATTGAACTTTCCGGTGATGATTACAAGAAGATTATTGCTAAAGGAAATATTGCAGGAAAAAATACTGACAGTGGAATGGAATTCAAATGTGATTCCATGACTTACGACCGTGATACAAAAATTGCATTGCTGGAAGGAAATGTAAGTCTTATAGATTCTGAAAATGATGTAAAAGCTTCTGCTCAGTTAATTGAATATAATCAGGATACAGAAATGGCTGTGCTTCAGATTGAAGTAAAGCTTACTCAAAAGAAGAATATTTGTACCAGTGCTTATGCAGTTTACGAAAAACAAAAACAGTTTCTTGAACTTTCCGGTAATGCACAGGTAAAGCAGGAACAGGATACTTTCCGTGCACAAATTATTTCTCTGAATCTTGATACACAGGATATTACTCTTTCTGGAAATGTTAAAGGTTCTGTAACAGATACAAACAAAAAAGAAGAAAAAAATCCTGAAACTGATGTACAGAAAGCTCCTGCTGCTGCAGAAAAAACTGTAGAACCGGAAGCTGAAGCAGAGAACAAGGACTAAGCTATGGAAGAACAGAATACTCAGTCAGAAATCACAGAAAAAGAAGAAATTGCAGCAGTTGCTGAAAATGAAGTTACAAATACTGAAGAAGTAGCAAATGCTGCAGATACAGCTGAAACTTCAGAAGGTCCCGTTCTCCGCATTTCCAGTTTATATAAATCTTTTGGAAGAAAACAGGTTGTCCGCGGTGTAGATTTTTCTATGAAGACTGGCGAAGTTCTGGGACTTCTTGGTCCAAACGGGGCTGGTAAAACAACAACTTTTTACATGGTTGTAGGTTTTTATAAACCAACTGATGGTGATGTTTTCTTAAATGACCGCTGTATTACAAAGCTGCCGATGTATAAACGGGCAAGACTTGGGATTTCCTATCTTCCACAGGAACCTTCAGTTTTCCGCAAATTTACCGTAGAAGAAAATATCTGGGCTGTCCTTGAAACCCGCCGTGACCTTACTAAAAAACAGAAAAAAGAAAAGCTGGAAGAATTAATCGAAGAATTTGCTATTGGCAGAATCAGAAAACAGAAAGCATATACTTTGTCTGGTGGTGAGCGCCGCCGAACAGAAATTGCCCGTTCTCTTGCAATTGAACCAAAATTTCTGCTGCTTGATGAACCTTTTGCCGGAATTGATCCTATTGCAGTTGCAGATATTAAAAATGTAATTGGCCTCCTTTCAAAACGGGGAATTGGTGTTCTTATTACTGATCACAATGTCCGTGATACTCTGGAAATTACCGACCGTGCAGTAATTATCAATAACGGAACAATTATGCTGCAGGGTAGCAGAGAAGAAATTCTTAATTCTGAACTGGCAAAAGAGATTTACCTGGGAAAGAATTTCAAAATCTAACAAAACAACGAAAAACGTTATTTTGTTCTTATATATACGGATTTTCTTTTGACAATAACCACTTTATCGTTTATTATTAAGTCTGAACTATTCTAAATATTTAAAAAAATAGGAGTAATAAAATGCCAAATTGGGTATGGTATATTATTCTTCCTGTGGTTGGAATTGTTCTTGGATGGATTATTCGCTGGCTGTATGCCAGATTTCAATTATCTGCTTCAGAGCAAAAAGCAAAGAGAATTACAGAAAATGCGTTAAAAGAAGCTGAAGCACAGAAAAAAGAAATTTTGTTAAACGCAAAAGATGAGCTCATTCGTGAACGAAAGCAGCAGGAAAGAGAAGACCGCGAACGCCGTGCAGAAGTACAGCGTTATGAAGCACGAGTAAATAAAAAAGAAGAATTACTTGATGAACGTGCTTCTCAATTCGAAAAAAGTGAAAAAGAACTTGCAGATGCAAAAACTGCAATGGCTAAACGAGAAGAGGCTCTTGCTAAGCAGGAAGAACTTTACAGATCTGAACTTGAAAAGATTTCCGGTTTGTCTGCACAGGAAGCAAAAGACCTTATCATCAAAAATCTTGAAAATGAAGCAAGACATGATGCTCAGGCTCTCATTAACAAGATTGAACAGGAAGCTCAGTTAACAGCTGAAAAGAAAGCTAAAGACGTTTTAATCACTACAATTCAGAGAATCGCTCCAGAAACAACCAGTGACATTACAGTTACAACAGTTTCTTTACCAAGTGATGAAATGAAAGGCCGTATTATTGGTCGTGAAGGTAGAAATATTCGTACTTTGGAAACTCTTACTGGTGTTGATATCATTATTGATGATACTCCAGAAGCAGTTGTAATTTCTTGTTTTGACCCTGTTCGTAAAGAAATTGCAAAAGAATCTTTGGAACGACTTATTTCAGATGGCCGTATTCATCCAGCCAGAATTGAAGAAATTGTTCAGAAGGTTACACACGAAATTCAGAATAAGATTTATGAAGAAGGTGAAAGAGCACTCTTTGATCTTGGTATTCATAACATGCCAACAGAAGGTGTTCGTGCTTTAGGAAGACTTTATTTCCGTACAAGTTATGGTCAGAATGTTCTTACACACTCTAAAGAAGTTGCCATGGCTGCATCTATGATTGCTGCAGAAATTGGTGCCAATAGAGATTTAGCTAAACGCGCTGCTATTCTTCATGATATCGGTAAAGGTGCTGAAAACGACAGTGATCAGAACCACGCAGAAGTTGGTGCAGAAATGGCTCGTAAAATGGGTGAAGATGCTAAAATTGTTAATGCAATTGGTGCTCACCACAACGACATTCCAGCTGACACAATTGAAGCAGTTATTGTTCAGATTGCCGATGCAATTTCTGCTGCACGCCCAGGTGCACGCCGCGAAACAATTGATAACTATGTAAAACGACTTGAAAATCTTGAAGCAATTGCAGAAGCATTCCCAGGTGTTGAAAAAGCATATGCAATTCAGGCTGGTCGTGAACTTAGAATTCTTGTTAATAACGAAAAGATTCCTGATGGAGAAGTAAAAGATCTGGCAAGAAGTATTGCTAAACAGATTGAAACTGATCTCCGTTATCCAGGAAGAATTAGACTTACAATGATTCGTGAAACAAGAATTGTTGAATATGCCCGCTAGAATTACTTGTAATCTGGTGAGTATGTAACAAAATAGTTTATATTACCTTTACAGGTTTATATAATTAGGAGGAAGGACACTCTCGAAAGGGGGTGTCCTTATTTTTTTAGAACTTAATTCCTGCGTATGCAGTAATAATGTGATCGTAGGAATAATTGCCTCTAGGCATAAATCTGTAGCATATTCCAACTGATGGCATTACAGAATATTTTGAATCAAGTAAGAAATCATAATTCAAATCAAGAATAAAGCCGTTTCCCCATTTTGTGTAAGTATTAGTGCTTAATTCATCAGTTTTAATAAAATCAGAACGACCACCTAATACATGTGCAATCATAAAGTTAAAACCATAAAGGTTAGGGTAAACTCTGATTCCTGCATAAACTGAATAGTCTATTGAATTGTAGTGAGAATTGGAATCAAAAATAAAATCAGAAAAAGAACAGAACCCGCCCACTGTTTTTACTGGTTCTGTAATGTTAAACTGGACGTTAAAATCTCCGCCTGCAGCAATACGGTGAGTGTTATTAGAAGCAAGCAGAGTTTTACGGACAGATTTGCTGGGACTGCTGTAAATTGGGATGCCAGTCTGAAAATTTGCAGAAAAGTTCAATAACTGAGCATTGGCCGCGAACAGTGAAGAAATTAAAATTGTAAGTGTAATTAATAATTTTTTCATCTCAGTCCCTCCGATATGTTTTTTAGTCTTTAAGATAAATCAAAGCACCTAAAACAATTAAATGTTTAGAGAACTGATAAATCCAAGACAATACATCTCTGCGGTGGAAAATACTGTTTCCGCCAAGGAAATCAATAAGAACGATAGTAATAATCCATACAATCATAATGATAATCATAATTGCACTGCCAAAACTACCGAAGCGGTCTCCCATGAACAAAGCCAGTACGAGGAAAACTCCCGCAATTAATTCAATTACGCCGTAACAGATAACAAGAATCTGTTCAATTGTCCGGTCGTTAATAAGGCTTCTGATTGCTCCAATGCCATCATCACCACCGCCCATCAATGCCCAGATTCCTGCGATTGTAAGCATAAGACCTAAGGCTAACTGAAGTAATACTCGGCCAATTCCAATGTGTGTGCTTTTTGCCATTTTTTATCTCCTGTAAATTATTTATATACAACTTTAAAAGTTTGATATACAAGTTTTATAGCGGGTGTAAATTCAAAACCAAGAATTGAACCTTCTTCTTCAAGGTATTCCTGATGTTTTTCACGCCATTCTGTCAGATTTGAATCTTCACCTTCCCGTGCTGCCATTTCCCAGGTTACTTCATTAAAAGGAATGACTGTAACCGACTCAATTTCTATTACGCAGTGGGGATTATTATTATGGTCTACAATAATATATAACTCTCCAGAAACAGGAAGTGGTTCCCCGTCAATTGAAAATGTTGAAAAACTTGAAAAGAATGCTGTTTTCTGCCCCGTAAGAGTTAATGTAATCAGTTCGTCTCCAAGAAACCCCTTTGCCTCAAAGTTTAAATCTCCAGAACAACGGTCTTCTGGATCCCGGTGAGTTTCCTGAATAAATTTATTCCAATATTCATCAAGATATGTCATAGAAAAACCTTATTTTTTACAGATTTTAATAATAAATGAAATAATAAATGCAAGATTTGGAACACAGACAATAAGAAGAGAATCCAATGGAATGCCTGTGTGTGGAATGAAAATTGTACATGCTGGAATAATGCCAAGAGAAAGCATTAATTTGTATACAATTACAATGTAAGTAAGAATGAAACCAGCTACTAAGAACATCCATGAAGTATCTCTGGTTTTGGACATAATCCAGATTGACAGAAATGCTACTATTCCACCGAGACCTAATTCAATAATTGTCAGTAAAATATCAGGATTCAATTTCGTTCCATCCTCTTATTAATAAGAAAAAGGCTTGTTTTTTAAGCCGGTAAATACACCTTTATCTGCTCCGTAAGGAACAATAGAAGGATTGTTGTATTCGGGGTTAATTACAATGCCTAAATCCATACAATGAATTACAAATTCATCATATTTATTTTCGGGAATTTTTGGAAAAAGATAAGGCCCTTTTCGTGTCCAATATTTTGTAAGAACAGTGTCATAAATGAACCAGTCTTTTTCTTCTCTAACCTGAAGTGCCTCAATAAGATTGTAAATTGAACGGGCAATTGCTGCTTCTATAGGATATGGAACAGAAATGCTTTTTGCGGCAGTTCTGCTGATTTCCGGAATTGCTTTATCTACTGCAACAATGTAAACAGTTTCTGTCCATGGCAAAGCAGGTGCAAAAACAACAGCTTCTACTGATGCCCAGTTTACAGCACTGTTGTCTGAATTCCATGGTTTGTAAAATGAAGTTCCTTCTGCAGAGAAAACTAAAGCGGCTTTTAAAGCTTCTGATTTAGAAGAGTAGAAGTAAACAGTGCGTTCAGAACCGAGCAATGCACTCATAGCTTTTTCTACTCTGGAAACATCTTCAGTAATAAAGCTTCCTGTAATTCCACGATTAAGAGTATTTTTAAGATGAGTAAAAGCATTTCCTGCATCCCATCCAAGAATAGCTCGTCCGTTTTCCTGATTTAAATCAGTAAGACGAACGCCTTTTTTTGTGTAGAGGAAGCAGTTACGGGCTCTTGTAATTGCACCATAACGGTTATAGATTTCTTTGTAAAAAACTTCTTTGTCCATATTCTATATTCTACATCGTAAATACAATTTCGTTTTCTGTAAAGTCTGCCAATACTTTACCGCCCTTTTCCAATTTTCCGAAAAGAACTTCATCAACTAAAGGATTAGCAATTTTATCTTCGATTGTTCGGGCCATGTTTCGGGCTCCAAATTCCCGTGAATAACCTGCTTCTGTAAGGTATTCAATACAACTGTCAGAAACTGTCAGTTCAACCGATTTAGCCAGCATTCTCTGTGAAAGTTTGTTTATTTCTTTTGAACAAACCATTTTTACCACATCTTTGCTTAAGTGATTGAATGGAATTACTGCATCAAGACGATTGCGGAATTCAGGAGGGAATTCACGGTTTACGGCTTCGTTTAATGAGGCTTCGGCATTCATTTCAGATTGTGTTCCAAAACCAATTGCAGGACGTTCCATATCGCGGGCTCCGGCATTACTTGTCATGATAATGATACAGGAACGGAAATCAGCTTTTCTTCCCTGGTTATCTGTAAGCATACCGTAATCCATTACCTGAAGCAGAACGTTGTAAATATCTTCATGAGCCTTTTCAATTTCATCAAAAAGAACGATTGAGTGAGGATTTTTACGAACATCTTTGGTAAGCTGGCCGCCTTCTTCAAAGCCTACATATCCTGGAGGAGAACCAACAAGGCGGCTTACGGAATGCTTTTCCTGATATTCACTCATATCATAGCGGAGAAGAGGTTCATTCAAAATTGAAGAAAGAGATTTAGCCAATTCTGTTTTTCCACAGCCAGTAGGACCTACAAAAAGATAACAGGCTTCTGGTTTTTCTGGATTGCGGAACCCTGCTCGTGCTCGTTTTACAGCTTTGCTTAAAACTGTAACGGCTTTATCCTGACCAAAAATATTTGCAGCCAATGTGGTCTCAATAGAGCGGAGTCGTTCTTTGTCATCACCGGCTACAACATCAATTGGAACCTTTGCAATTTTGGAAGTTACTTTTCGTACAATTGTATTACTTACAGAAACTGCATTTTTGCCTTTCTGTGATTTAGCCACAGCCTTAGAAATACCATTGAACCCGCCGTCTTTATTAATGTGCATAAAAGCACCAGCTTCATCCATAATATCAATAGCTTTATCTGGCAAACGGCGGTCCGGCATATACTGAATTGAAAGATCAACTGCGGCTTCAATAGCAGAAGATGTATATTTTACGCTGTGATATTCTTCATATTTTTTCTGCAAACCTTTAAGAATCTGTACGGTTTCTGCTCTTGTTGGTTCAGAAATATCAATTTTCTGAAATCGACGGGCAAGGGCACGGTCTTTTTCGAAATGCGAATTATATTCTTCAAAGGTTGTGGAACCCATAATACGAATACTTCCGTCTGCAAGGGCAGGTTTCAGAAGGTTTGCCGCATCAATCTGATTATTACCGTTTGTACCGGCTCCTAACAGCATGTGGATTTCATCAATAAAAAGGATAGACTTCTTTTTTTCTTTAAGTTCATCTACAAGATTATGGAGTCGTTCTTCAAAATCTCCGCGGAATTTAGACCCTGCCAGTAAAAGTCCCATATCAAGACTGTAAATTGTAAAGCCTTTTAAGAAAGCAGGAACTTTTCCGTCTACAATGCGTTGTGCCAGTCCGTAAGTAATGGCAGTTTTACCAACCCCCGCATCACCAACATGCAGCGGATTATTTTTTGTTCGTCGGCATAGAACCTGAATAGTTCTTTCCAGTTCTTCCTGACGGCCAATCAACTGATCAAACTGACCTTTTTTAGCCATAGCTGTAAGATTTACTGCAAAACGGTCAAGTCCGCCTTCATTATTCGTCATCATACCTTCCATAGGATTTCCACCTTTGGAAGCTGATTTTTTCTGTGTTCCGTGAACGCCCTTCAGCTTTGAAATAGTTTCCATTAAACGAAGTTTGTCACAGCCATTTACTCTAAGAAAATATGAACAGAAATTCTTTTTCTCTTCATACATTGCTACCAGTACATCAGTTACATCAATCATATCTGATTCGCTGGAAACACAATGGAAAACAGCTCTATTCATTACAGATTGAAAGCCCGCAGATTCAACCGGTGCTTTTACTAATTCAGGGTTAGCATCTGGAGAAACTACAGGAACTTTATTAGCAAGAAAGTCTGAAAGACTGGAACGAATTCTGTCTGTATCTGTTCCACTTTCTTTAAGAATCTGTTCTACAAAATCAATCTTAATGGCAACTGAAAGAACATGTTCTGGAGTGAAAAATTCGTGATTACATTTTTTTGCTTCGGCAAGAGAATCTGTAAGAATTTTTGTAAGTACAGGACTTACTTTCATCTGCCGAACAATACCTTTATTTTCTTCCTGATTACTCAATTTCTACCCTCAATGGAAAACCATTCTGTTTAGCCAGAGATCTTGTAAGATTTACTCTTGAAACAGCAATGTCGTAAGTGTAAGTTCCAACCACAGCAGAACCTTCTTCATGTACTTTGTTCATAAGAAATTCTGCATTTTCTTTTGATTTATTAAAAACGGATATTAAAACATCTACAACAAATTCCATAGTAGTAAAATCATCATTGTAGAACACCACATTTTTCTCTGGAGGGAGAGGAAAATCAGCATCAGCCGTAAAAGAATTATGTGAACTTTCAAATTGATTACTCAAATTGCTCATGGCGATATTATAGTTTGAAAAAAGAAAAGTGAAAAGTCAATTTAAAAGATAATCGGTTTTATGCTATAATTGTATATATGACAAGTAAAAGTAAAATCACAAGTGGAGAAAAAGGGAAAACAAAGCGAAGACTTAAACGTATTTTCACTAATCCATTTACCTATGTAGGTATTGCTTCTGTTATTGTGATAATAATTTGTACTTTAATTGTACATGCCGCAGAAATGGATGCACCTGAAACAGAAATTACAAACTGGAAGGATGCTATCTGGCATACAATTGTTGCTGTTTCTGCAGCTTATTTTGATTATTACACAAAATCGGTTCCTGGTAGACTTGCTTCGTTATTGATGCTGTTCTTTGGTATGATTATCTTCAGTTTTGTAACTGGTCGAGTCACATCTGGATTCATGAATATGGTAATGAAAGGTAATAAGGGGTTAAAAAAACTTAGAGGTATGAAAGATCATTTAATTATATGTGGCTGGAGACCCGGCTTTGATAAAATTCTTGATGCAGTAATGCAGGCAAATCCTGATATTTCTGCTGGTATGATTGTATTGGTAAATGAAGCTCCTTCTGAACAGATGGAACAGTTGCGTTCAGAACTTCAGTTTAAGGAAATAAATTATGTTGCAGGTGATTTTGCAGATGCAGAAACACTTAAACGCGCCTTTATTGAAAAAGCAAAACGTATTCTTGTAATTTCAGATTCGTCAAAGGATCGTTCTGAAATGGAAACTGATTCTCAGACAGTTCTTGCTGTTCTGGCAATGAAGAGCCTTAATCCAAATGTTTATGTAACAGCAGAAATTCTTGATAAAAAGTTTGAAGAACATTTGCAGCTGGCAAAATGCGATGAAATACTTATGACACAGGAATATGAACACAGTCTGCTTGCTACTGCTTCCAGTGGAAAAGGCTACAGTAATGTTATTAAATCTTTGATTGCAGAAGATTCTCATACAGGTGTTGTTATTACTGATATCATTTCTGGTTATGTTCAGAAGACTTATAAAGAATTACTTGATTATTATTATGATAAAACAGGAGAAGTTCTTGTTGGTTTGCTTTTGAAATCAGAAAATAAAACAGTTCTTAATCCTCCTGATGATTTTATTATTACTGCGGATGCGAAATCAATTTTGATTTGTGCAGAAAAGACAGAGGCGTAAGTTTATATGGCAAAGAATGAAAAAAAGAAGAAAGAAAAGACTTCTTTTTCAAGACGGGTTAAGCTTGCACTGAAAGATCCTTTGGTAGCTTTATGTCTTTTAATTGTTGTCTTGATTTTTGTAGCCTGTGTTGTGGTTTACAATACGGAAACAAAAACTGGTAGTGGAATTGTAACCAAGTTTGATACTTTCTGGTTCATGTGCGTTGCTGTTTTTGCGAACTATTTTGAGTTTGTCTGTGAGTCTATTCCTGGACGAGCAGCCGGCTGGACAATGCTTATGGCTGGTTTGGTGCTTTTTACCTGTATTACAGCGAAAATTGCATCTTGGTTTGTTGATGTTCAAATGAAAAATGATAAGGGGTTGAAAAAACTAAATACTATGCAGGGACACTTTGTTTTATGTGGTTGGAGACCAGGTTTTGAAAATATTCTTGAAAATGTTTTAATATCTAATCCGGATATTTCTACAGATATGATTGTTTTAATTAATGATGCAGTTGATCAGATGGTTCAGTTGCGTTCACAGAAGAAATATAAGGATTTAAATTATATTTCTGGTGATTTTACTGATGAGGCAGTGCTTAATCGAGGTTTTATAAAAACTGCTTCCCGTGCACTGATTATTTCGGATAAGTCAAAAAAATATTCAAATCTGGAAATTGATTCCAGAACAGTACTGGCAGTTCTTACAATTGAAAATATGAACCGTGGTATATATGTTTCTGCCGAACTTATCAGCGAAAAATTTGAAAAACATCTGAAAATGGCACATTGTGATGAAATTATTCTTACTCAGGAATATGAAAGAAATCTTCTTGCTACAGCATCCAGTGGTTTAGGTTACAGTAATGTAATTCGTTCTTTGATTAGTGATGATGCTGATTCTGGAGTTTTAATTGCCGATATTCCTGATGAATTTATTGGAAAGACTTATAAAGAATTAAAGGATCATTTCTGGGCTGCACGAGATACAAATGGTATTCTTGTAGGACTTTTGTTAAATTCAGGAAACTTTCACCTTCGCCGTAAGGAAGCAATTCGGGAAGCACAGAAAAATCCAAATATGAATGATATCATTGGTGGACTTAAAAAGGTAAAAACTCTTGTAAGTAATGAACCTTTATTTACACCTGCCAATGATTATATTGTTCCTAAAAATTCAAAAGCCATTTATGTAAATGGTAAAAAATAACAGATAAAGGTGGATATAAAAATGGATTCTTTTGAACAGGTATTACCAAAATTAGTAAAAATTCCGCTTTTTGAAGCATTTAATCCGGAAAAAGAAGAAGATAAAAAAATTCTCAAGCTCTTATATGAAAATCTTAGTGTACAGAAATTTAAGGCTGGTGAATCAATTATTAAAGAAGGGGAAGCAGGTGATGTTTTCTATATTCTTTATTCTGGTGAAGTTCTTATTACTCGAGAAACTCCTGCCGGAGATGTAATTGCTCTTGCAACTTTAAATTCTAATATGAACGTTTTCTTTGGTGAAATGGCAATTATTAGTAATGATGTTCGATCTGCAACTGTTACTGCAAAAACAGAATGTACTACTCTTGTACTGGAAGGAAAAAGCTTCCTGGAGCTTTGTGAAAAAGAACCTGTGCTTGGTTACAGAGCATTGCTGGTTCTTGCAAGACGACTTACAAAAACTGTTCGTGATGTTAACAAAGATAAGGCGATTTTGTACGAAGCTCTTTGTAACGAAATTGAAATTGGTGTCTGAAATTAGAAATAATCAATAAAAAAACGGATTTTCCAGAGAATGATTTCAAAGGAAAATCCGTTTTTTATTTTAACTTACGGTCAGTAAATCGGTTGTAGATAATTAGTTGTAGATTGGTCTAACACGGTTTACTGTATCGCAGGCAGCCAATTTGGCAATAATATCATCTGTAACAACACCGTCTACGTCGATAATATTGTAAGCAACATCACCACGAGCCTGGTTGATGAAAGAAGAAATGTTCAATTTAGCTTCACCAAGAATAGTAGTGAACTTAGAAATTGTATCAGGAATATTTTTGTGACTGATACAAAGACGAGTTCCGCCAGCAGGAATAGGATTGTCGCTGTAAGTTTTTGGGAAGTTTACAGAGTTTACAATATTTCCTTTTTCCAGGAATTCTTTAAGCTGAGCAGCAGCCATAACAGCACAGTTGTCTTCTGCTTCTGGAGTAGAAGCACCAAGGTGTGGCATTACGATTACATTTGGTTTATTCAAAAGTTCTTCTGCAGCAAAGTCTGTAACTAAGCATTTTACTTTTCCGCTTTCAAGAGCAGCAAGAATATCAGCATTGTTTACAAGTCCACCGCGGGCAATGTTGATAATGCGAACACCGTCTTTCATTGTTTTAATAGAAGTAGCATTAATCATGCCTTTTGTATCATTTGTCTGTGGAACATGAATTGTGATGTAGTCTGATTTTGCATAAACTGTATCCAATGTTTCAGCAATTT
>JAKSTK010000049.1 GCA_024402615.1 Treponema sp. | reverse complement strand
AACCTGCTGAACTTCACCATCGTAATCCTGTGGAACAAAGAATGTAACTTCAGCCTTCAAATCATTCTTTTTACCTGTGATTACTGTATAGCCCATACCGTGGCGACATTCGTAACTATCTAGTGTAGTTTTTACTGGAGACCATCCTGGGTTCCAGATTGTTCCGTTATCGTTGATATAGAAGTAGCGTCCGCCCATATCGATTGGAACATTGTTATAGCGGTAACGAGTAATACGGCGAAGACGTGCATCTTTGTAGAAGCTGTATCCACCAGCTGTATTTGAAATTAAAGAGAAAAATCCTTGGGTTCCCAAATAGTTAATCCATGGATAAGGTGTTTTTGGAGTAGTAATTACATACTCACGTTTTTCGTCATCGAAATGGCCGAACTTCATTTAATTACCTCAATTAATTTTATTGTAAACTGTTAATCAAAATAACAGCGTATAAAATTATATTATAGAAATAACTTATTATCAATCTAAAAGTAGGGTGATTTCCCTATGTAATAATTGTACTAATCTCCATTTTTTAGTTCCTTTAAGCTGAATTTTTTACTCACCAAATCAGCTAATTCTGCCGAAAATTTAACTATGCCAGCAAATAGTTATGAAAAACCAGACTTTTGGTCTCAAAAAGCATTTTCGGAAGGTTATCCTGCTCGGTCAGTGTATAAACTTAAGGAAATTGATGAAAAGTTTGGGATGATTAAAAAGAATTACACTGTCCTTGATCTGGGAGCCGCTCCTGGAAGCTGGACAACTTTCCTTTTGAGAAAGATGGAAGGAACGGGAAAGGTTGTTTCCTGTGATTTGAATCCTCTTTCTAAAACAGTAAAGGGTGATAATCTTTTATTCATTCAGGGGGACTTAAATGCTCCTGAAATTCGTAAACAGATTAAGGAAAATGGTCCATATGACCTGGTTGTTTGTGATGCAGCACCAAAAACTACCGGAATCCGAATGGTAGATACTGCTTCCAGTGAACAGCTGGTAGAAATGGCTATCTGGTATGCACAGGCAATGCTGAAAACTGGTGGAAACTTTGCCGTAAAGATTTTCCAGAACGGAGATCAGCAGAAACTGTTAAAAATGATGCGTGAAATTTTCACATCTGCAAAAGGTTTCAAACCTGAAGCCTGCAGATCGGAATCCTTTGAGACTTATCTCATTGGAGTTAATAAAAAATAATCACAAAAAAAAGGGGTTTATTTCTAAATTGTTACATAGTATAATGAATAAAGTTATAAATGGTTATAATAAAATGTTTAGAACTCGTACTTCGAATATCATAACAACATCCATTTTGTGTTTTACACTTGGTCTCGGTATTACCAGCGGTGCCTTATTGTCTATCAATAAAATTGAAGAACATAAGGGTATTGGTGGTTACGAAACTGTTGCTGTTGAAGCTTATGATGCAAACCTTTCTAAACTCCTTGTAGAACCTAGCGGAGAAATTGCTGCCGCTGTTGTTGAAACTTCCGTTGAAGAACCTGCTGTTGAAGATTCTGTTGTTACTGATGAAGCTTTTGCAGCTATTGAAGAAGCCCCTGCATCTGATTCAGAAATTACTTACTTAACTTATAGAGTAAAAAAAGGCGATATGATTGGCTATATTGCTGATGAGTTTGATATTACACAGGATACAATTATCAGTGTAAATAATATTAAACAGTCTCGTTTGATTCAGCCTGGTCAGTATTTGAAAATCCCTTCAATGCCTGGAATTCTTTACACTGTAAAGAAAGACGGCGAAACACCTGTAACAATTGCCGAAAAATATGAAATTGATGCAGAAAAATGTGCAATGGTAAACTCAATTACACAGGATACTGCTTTGTCTGCAGGAAGTTCATTGTTTGTTCCTGATGCTGCTCTTGACTGGGCAACAAGACAGGAAATCAATGGTGATCTGTTCCACAAACCTTTGAAAGGTCGTTACTGGTTGTCTTCTCCATACGGTTGGCGTGATTCTCCATTTAATACTGGTAAGCGTACTTTCCACGGTGGTGTAGATATGGCTATTGGTATGGGAACTCCAATTTATGCCGCTCTTGATGGAACTGTAATTCAGACAGGTTATAATGCTACTTATGGTAACTTCGTAATTATTCAGCATCATTCGGGATATAAAACTTTATACGGACATATGAGTCAGATTACCTGTAAAAAAGGAAACTTTGTTTACACAAATACTCAGATTGGTAAAGTTGGTTCTACAGGTATGAGTACTGGTCCACATTTACATTTTACAGTTTATAAAAATGGTAAATCTGTAAATCCAATGACTTTGATTAATTAGTTGTAAAATCTGGAAAGTAAGACTGCTTGCAGTTAAACAGAAAAGCACCTTCAAAAGAAGGTGCTTTTTTTATGTAAATAAACTTAAACTCAAATAACACTTAGCAGTTAATAACTCTAAGAATGCTTCCTTTAACAATAATAAGGATGAAGTCGATTAACCAGAGGATGTTCCATCCGAAGAAGAGACGGAGAAGTCCTGCTACGATTTTTCCTTCTGAGAATCTTGCGATAATTCCAAGAATTGGTCCGAGGAAGAAACAAAGAATGATACTAACAATCTTGCTCAATCCGAAGTAATCTTTACCTTTTTTTGCCATAATTTTCCTCCATGGCTATAAAAATATTGTTATCTTATTTTACCACAATTTTTCTGTTCTGCAATGTATTTAAAATAAAAACACCTCCCGTAGAAGTTTTACGGAAGGTGTAATTTAAATTAAGAACTAATCCTAGAGAATTGGTTTCATTGCTGTCATGTAAGCACGAAGTTTGCGACCTACAACTTCAATTGGATGGTTACGGATTTCTGCATTTACTGCTACGAGTTCAGCATTGTTTACGCCGTTGTCTTTGAGTGTAAGACCTTTACCAATAACGTCTGTGTGGAGTTTTGGCATCAAGTCTTTAGCCATCATTGGAGCTGCAACGCGAGCGAAGAGGTAACATCCGTATTCTGCAGTATCAGAAATTACACGGTTCATTTCGTACAAGCGTTTGCGGTCAATAAGGTTAGCAATAAGAGGAACTTCGTGGAGTGATTCATAGTATGCAGATTCTTCTTTGATACCAGCATCAACCATTGTTTCGAATGCAAGTTCACAACCTGCTTTTACCATTGCAACCATCAAGATACCTTTGTCGAAGAATTCCTGTTCAGAAATTTCGTCAGCAGCTTCTTTTGCTGATTCGAATGGAAGTTTACCTGTATCTTCACGCCAAGCGAGGAGGTTTTTATCACCGTTTGCCCAGTCTTTCATCATTGTAGATGAGAATTCACCAGAGATGATGTCATCCATGTGTTTCTGATAAAGTGGAGCAAGCAATGTTTTGATTTCTTTAGAAAGAGCATTAGCCTTGATTTTTGCAGGGTTAGAAAGACGATCCATCATACCTGTGATACCACCCCATTTAAGAGCTTCACAAATTACGTTCCAACCGTGCATAAGGAATTTTGCAGCGTATTCAGGAGAGATGCCTTCTTCAATCATCTTGTCCCAACATACGATTGTACCAGCCTGGAGCATACCACAGAGAATTGTCTGTTCGCCCATAAGGTCTGATTTAACTTCAGCGATGAAAGCAGATTCAAGAACACCAGCTTTTGAACCACCCATACCAACAGCCAAAGCTTTAGCATAAGCCCAGCCTTTTCCTTCTGGGTCATTTGCTGGGTGTACAGCGATAAGATCAGGTACACCAAATCCACGAGCAAATTCGTGGTAAACTTCTGTACCAGGACCTTTTGGTGCACACATTACAACTGTGATATCATCACGGATAATCATACCTTCTTCAATCATGTTGAATCCGTGTGAGTACCAGAGAGCAGAATTCTTTTTCATCAATTTCTGAACCTGATTAATAACACCAGTGTGCTGTTTATCTGGAGTAAGGTTTCCAACTAAGTCAGCTGTTGGAATCATTTCTTCATATGTACCAACTTTGAAACCATTTTCTGTAGCGTTTTTCCATGACTGGCGTTTTTCTGTAATTGCAGATTCGCGGAGAGCATAAGAAACATCGAGACCTGAATCGCGGAGACACATACCCTGGTTAAGACCCTGAGCACCACATCCTACGATAACAATTTTTTTGCCTTTAAGAGCGTTTACGCCATCAGCAAATTCTTCTTTAGCCATTGAACGGCAATGTCCCAACTGAAGACGAGCTTCACGCCAAGGGATTTTGTTGAAATAATTTTCACCCATTTTTTTCTCCTGTATAAGCGTATAATTGTACGCAAAAATAATTTTTAAGTTTCAAAAATATTATAGTGGAGAGATAATGTTGCGTAAAGTGAAATAATAGAAATGTAATGTTGCAAATTTGTAAATTAAAATAATTCGTAAATTTTTTATTTTAAGTGAATTCAATCCGGATAATTGTTATACTCTTATAATAGAGATTTAATTGAAATTAATTAAGAAAAAATCGAGGTTACTATGAAAGAGATTAATGCTGAAGAATTAAAAGATAATCCATTTACATTGATTGGAAAGGACTGGATGCTTATTACTGCAGAAAAGGAAGGAAAAGTAAATATGATGACTGCTTCCTGGGGTGGAGTTGGTGTTATCTGGGGTAAAAATGCCGCAACTGTTTATATCCGTCAGTCCCGCTATACAAAACCTTTTATTGATGAAGGTGAAACTTTCTCTCTCTGTGTGTTACCTTCTGAAATGCGTGAAGTTTTGAACTTCTGTGGAAGCAAATCTGGCCGCGATTTTGATAAAGTAAAAGAAACTGGTTTGACTGTAGATCATGCAGATTCTGTTCCATATTTTAAGGAAAGCCGTCTTGTTCTTGTTTGTAAGAAAATGTTCCAGCAGCGACTGGATATGAATAACGCTGCAGATAAATCTTTGGCTGAAAAATTCTATGGCAGCGGAGATTATCACGATATGTACATTGCGGAAATCACAAAGGTTCTTATTAAAGAATAATTTAAAAAAATAAAGCGGATAAAAAATAGAATACTACTGGTTTGGGGAACTTATGACAATTTACGAAAATATTAATCGCCTGGT
This sequence comes from Treponema sp., assembly GCA_024402615.1. GTDB lineage: Bacteria > Spirochaetota > Spirochaetia > Treponematales > Treponemataceae > Treponema_D. The sequence continues at coordinate 10,509 of JAKSTK010000049.1, read as the reverse complement.
AGCTTACGGAGTTAAGACAGGACTTGTTGTTCAGGATGATATTATTTATACACAGAATCGTCTCCTGGAACTTTTTAAGCTGGATGGTTTTGAAGAAATTTCAGAACTTCCGGAAATTGAAATTAATGAACTGGAAGGTTTGTTAAAAGAATTGCTGGATTATGCCGCAGAACAGAAGCTTTTTGAGGATGAAGGAATTGTCAGCCGAGATCTTTTTGATACAAAGATTATGGGAATGCTGGTTCCTCCTCCAAGTGATGTTCGTGATACTTTTGAGACTTTGTGCCGGGAAGTAGATTCAAAAGCTGCAACAGACTGGTTTTACAAATTCAGTGGAGATACAGATTATATCCGCCGTTACAGAATCTGCCGTGATGTAAAATGGCAGACTTCCACCGAATATGGAGACCTGGATATAACTATTAACCTTTCAAAGCCGGAAAAAGATCCAAAAGCTATTGCTGCTGCCCGTAATGCAAAACAAAGCGGTTATCCAGCATGTCTTTTGTGTAAAGAAAATGAAGGTTATGCCGGACGATTAAATCACGCGGCAAGACAAAATCACAGAATTATTCCATTAAAACTGAACGGGGAAGACTGGTTCTTACAGTACTCACCATATGTTTACTATAATGAACATTGTATTGTTTTTGATTCAAAACATGAGCCAATGAAGATTTCAAAAGAAACCTTTGCTCGTTTGCTGGACTTTGTAAAGCAGTTTCCTCATTATACTTTAGGTAGTAATGCAGATATTCCGATTGTTGGAGGTTCAATTCTTACTCACAATCATTTTCAGGGGGGAAGTTATACTTTCCCAATGGAAAAGGCTCCTGTTGAAAATTCTTTTCGTCTTCCAATGTTTCCAAACGTAAAAGCTGGAATTGTAAAATGGCCAATGTCTGTAATCCGAATCCGCAGTAAATTCGATTCAGATTTAGTTCGTGCGGCAGATCATATTCTTGAAGAATGGCGCAAGTATACTGATGAAGAAGCTTTTATTTTTGCAGAAACTAATGGAGAAATTCATAATACAATTACACCTATTGCAAGATGGCGGGATGGAATGTACGAGCTGGATTTAGTTCTCCGTAACAATATTACTACAGAGGAACATCCGCTGGGAGTGTTCCATCCTCATGCAGAACTTCATCACATTAAAAAGGAAAATATTGGTTTAATTGAAGTTATGGGGCTGGCTGTTTTACCAAGCCGTCTTAAAAAAGAACTGGCAGATTTAGGTGCTGCAATGTGTGAAGGTAAAAATCTTAGAGAAGATGAAGTACTTTCTAAACACGCAGACTGGGCAGAAGAAGTCCTCAAGAATAATCCGGATTTTAACAGTGCAACTGCAGATGAAATTCTAAAAAAAGAAACTGGAATTGTATTCAGTAAAGTTCTGGAAGATGCAGGTGTATTCAAGTGTAATGCAGAGGGAAGAGCTGCTTTTATGCGTTTTGTGAAAAAACTGTAGGTTTTTTGCAAAAAAAGAGTATTTTATTTGACAAAAAATGATAAATTGTCACTGTGAACATTGCACTATTACATTTTTAATGATATTGTCAAAGTAGCAATTTTTAAGGAGTTAGAAATGCATAAATTCAGAGTAGATAATACTTTACCAAAGAATATCCCTCTCTTATTTAAGGATAGAGTAGAAAAATATCCTGAAAGTCCTTGTCAGGCAGCAAAGGATGATACAGGTACTTATCAGTATTATACATACAGTCAGGTATATCAGTCAGTTATTAAAATGGCACTGGCTCTCAAAACTTTGGGTGTAAAAAAAGGCTCAAATGTTGCCCTTATTTCAGATAACCGTAAAGAATGGCTTATTACAGACCTTGCAATTCTTTCTTTAGGTGGAGCAGATGTTCCTCGTGGTTGTGACTCAATGGGAACTGAAATCCGTTTTATTATTTCTTTTGCTGATTGTGAAATTGGATTCTTTGAAACTGCTTATCAGTTAATAAAAGTTCTTGAAAAGGCTGATGAATGTCCTTTGTTGAAAACTGCAATTCTTTTTGATAAACCAAGTGAAGCAGATGCTGCAAAAATTGCAAACAGTTCTATTAAAGTTCTTTATTATGAAGATTTAATTGAACAGGGGGCTGCTCTTTATAACGAAGAATCTAAAAAAGAATATGAAGCAGCTTTGAATGAAGTTGACGGAAATGATAATGCAACAATTATCTTTACTTCTGGTACAACTGGTACACCAAAAGGTGCTCAGATTACACACGAAAACTTTATTCAGGAAAACCGCTGTGTTCCAGATTTCCTTACTTGTAAACCAGGTGAATTCTGGATGACAATTCTTCCTGTATGGCACATTTTTGAACGCTATATTCAGTACGCTTCTATTTACTTTGGTACTGGTCTTGCATATTCAAAACCAATTCCTTCTATGCTTCTTAAAGATATGCTTGCTGTTAGACCTCAGTGGATGTGTGGTGTTCCTCGTCTTTGGGAAGGTCTTGCTGCCGGTGTTAATAAAAAAATGCAGAAAACTGGCGGTATTGTATACAAACTCTTTAAGTTCTTTGTCTGGTGGGGAACTCAGTATGCACACTTTAAGGATTTAGTATTCGGAAATATCTGTGCATTCAAAAAACGTAATCGTTTTGTAGATTTCCTTGCTGGTATTCTTCCATGGCTCTTCTTCTGGCCATTACACAAATTAGGAAACGCTCTTGTATTCAAAAAAATTAAGGCTGCTTTTGGTGGTCGTTTGAATATTGCTATTTCTGGTGGTGGAGCTTTACAGCCACACACAGACAACTTCTACCGTGCAGTAGGATTAAATCTTCTTGAAGGTTATGGTCTTACAGAAACTGCTCCAGTAGTAAGCTTTACATACTACAAACATCACAGAATGGGTTGTGTAGGTCCAACATTCCCTGGCTGGGAAGTAAAGGTTGTTGCCGAAGAAAATGGTGCAATCATGGGTAAAGATCATATTGGTCCTGGTAAAAAAGGTGTTATCTTTGTAAAAGGTCCACAGTTGATGAAAGGTTATTACAAACGTGATGATCTTACAAAAGCTGCCATGGATGAAGACGGATATTTCAACACTGGTGATATTGGTATTCTTACATATGATGGAGAAATTAAAATCACTGGTCGTGCAAAAGATACAATCGTTCTTTTGGGCGGAGAAAATGTTGAACCAGCAGTACTTGAAAGTGCTTTAAATGGCAGTGAATACATTGAAAGCGTAATGGTTGTAGGACAGGATCAGAAATCACTTGGTGCACTTATTGTTCCTTCAAAAGAAGCAGTTACTCAGTATGCTGCTGCTAATAATGCATCAACAGACGATTACAAAGAATTGCTTAAAACAGATTTAATCAAAACTCTTATTGATTCAGAAGTTGCAGCAATTATTTCTACAGCAAATGGTTTCCGCAGCTGCGAAAAAATCGGTAAAGTTGCTCTTATTCCAGACAGCTTCCAGGTTGGCGTTGAACTTTCTGCAAAACAGGAAATGATGCGTTATAAGATTCGTGAAAAATACGAAACTGAAATCAAGGCATTGTTTATCTAATCAATAAAAATCTTTTCAAAAAACGGCATTCATATTTTATAATTAGAATATGGATGCCGTTGAACTTTTAAACACACTTACCTTAGACGAAAAAATCAGATTATTTAACGGGGAAGGCAGCTGGAGGACTTATTCAGCCAAGGGAAAAATTCCTCACATTGTTATGAGTGATGGTCCACACGGACTTCGTAAACAGGATTTTGAAAACTACGCAGATTTAAATCACAGTAATACAGCAACTTGTTTTCCTACTGCCAGTTGTATTGCCTCCAGCTGGGATTCTTCCATAGCAGAAGAAATGGGGCAGGCTATCGCCATGGAAGCAAAGGCTGAAAATGTTCAGTTGATGCTGGGACCAGGAATGAATATAAAAAGGTCTCCTTTGTGTGGCAGAAATTTTGAATATTATTCGGAAGATCCTTATTTGACAGGAAAAATGGCTTCTGCTTTTGTAAATGGAATGCAGAAAGAAGGAGTTGGTTCCTGTATTAAACATTTTGCCTGTAATAATCAGGAAAAGCGCCGCCAGACTTCTTCCAGCAATGTAGATGAAAAAACACTCCGTAAAATTTATTTACGGGCTTTTGAATATACAGTAAAAAATGCAAAACCTGCTGCGATAATGTGCTCCTATAACAAAGTTAATGGAACTTATACTGCACATAATCGTCATTTACTTACAGAAATTTTACGGGAAGAATGGGGTTACAAGGGAATTGTGGTTTCTGACTGGGGGGCATGTATTGATGCAGTGGCCTGTCTAAAAGCCGGAATGGATCTTGCAATGCCCGATAGTCACGGTTATTTTGACCGCCAGCTAAAAAAAGCAGTGGAGGAAGGAACTCTTACAGAAAAAGAAATCACCGATTCTAACGAAAGATTATTGAATCTTATTTTGCAGTATTCTTTAAAAGGAGGGGAAAGCCTTCCCCTGACCTCAGCCCCAGGGGTTTCGGTCACCCCTTCCAGCGGGCACATTTCAGACCTTGCGGCCCGCAACGCCCCAGTGGAATTTACACAGCAGCATGCTAAAGCTTTAAGATTTGCACAGCAATCTGCAGTTTTATTAAAAAACGAAGATTTTCTTCCCCTCAAAAAAGGTCCGGTATTTGTAATTGGAGAACTGGCTGAAAAAATGAAATTACAGGGCTGTGGTTCAAGTCACATTACAACAGCTCCATATGACAACGCTTTGGAATCACTTAAAAAAGAAGGCTTTGAAGTTACTTATACACCAGGATATTTTTCTGGCTTTTGTAAACGCTCAAAAGCAGAGAAGAAAAACAAACCTTATATTCAAAAAGCCGTAAAAGAACTGTCCCTGGCATTGGAAACAACCCCAAAGCTTCCAGTTTTATTTTTCTGTGGACTAACAGAAGCATTTGAAGGCGAAGGTTTTGACCGTAAAGATTTACAGTTGCCTCCTGAACAGCTTCTGTTACTTTCTGAAGTTTTAAAGCTTACAGAAAATGTTGCAATTGTTTCTTTTAGTGGTGCACCAATAGATTTGCAGTCTGCCTTAAAAGCAAAAGCAATTTTACATATGTATTTGTGTGGGGAAGCTTGTGGAGAAGCGGTTGCAAGTCTTGTTTCGGGGCAGTGTAATCCATGTGGAAAACTGGCAGAAACCTGGCCGCTTAAAGTTGAAGATACTCCCTGCTATGGAAACTTTGCTCCAGAAGGAGATGAAGTTAATTACACAGAAGGAGAGCTGGTAGGTTACCGCTGGTATAATCAGAAAAATCTTCCGGTTCTTTTTCCTTTCGGTTATGGATTGAGCTACACAAAGTTTGAAGTAAAATCAGAAGTTGCAAAAGTTGCCGGTGAGCTTTGCGGTAATGTAATAAAACTTTCTGAACCTGCAGAGGCAATTTCTGTTTCAATTAAAAACATTGGGGACAGAGCAGGAGCAGAAGTTGTTCAGATTTATTATCAGGGGGAACTTTGCGGTTTCAAAAAAGTGACTCTGGAAGCGGGGGAAGAAAAATCAGTTGAAATCCCGGTAGAGATTTACAATCTTGCGGAAAGTGCTTTAGCTGACGGTGGTAAAACTGATTTTGTTATAGAGGGGGGACAGATCTCCAGCAAAAATGCAAACAAAAGGGACAGAGTAAATCAAAAACATTCACTTTCTTCTTCCCTAATTGATATGTCAAAGGATAGTTTTAGAATCAGAATGTTCCTAAAGATTCTTAGACTAGCTCTTGTAATTATGAACAAAAAGCCTGCGGAGGATCCTTCCGTAAAAATAGCAATTGCAGCCATTGAAGAAAATCCTGTTGAAAGCTTAATTTCTACCAGCGGTGGAATAATATCAGAAAAATTTGCCCGTCTTCTGGTAAAATGGGCAAATTAGAAGAATAATATTACATTGTAAACAATTAAATGTTATAAAACCTATTGACTATTTAATTTTCTGTTTGTACATTAATCATATCAAAGAAAACATTGTATACAATAAAATCAAATACGAGGTGAATGATATGATTTATGATTTTAAGTTTAATGACAGAAAGGGTAATGAACTTTCTATGGAACAGTTTAAGGGTAAAGTTCTTTTAATTGTTAATACTGCTACTGGTTGTGGTTTTACACCACAGTATGAAGAACTTCAGTCAATTTATTCAGAATTGCACGAAAAGGGACTGGAAATTCTTGATTTCCCTTGTGATCAGTTTGGTCATCAGGCTCCTGGAACAAATGAAGAAATTCATACTTTCTGTAAGGGAAGATTCGGAATTGAATTCCCTCAGTATGGAAAAATTGATGTAAACGGAGATAATGCACTTCCATTGTTCAAATATCTTACAGACAATACAAAGTTTGAAGGTTTTGAAGATGCTAATCCTTTTACAAAAATTCTTATGAGTGTTATTTCAAAAGGAAAGAAAGGTCACGAAAATGACGTAAAATGGAACTTTACAAAATTCCTCATTGACCGCGAAGGAAATATTGTAAAGAGATTTGAACCAACCGCAAGTCTTGAAAAAGTTAAGAGTTCTATTTGTGAAATTCTCTAGATTATGGAAGAAAAATTTGATGTTGCTGTAATTGGTACAGGTCCTGCGGGATTATCTGCCGTAATTACATTAAAAATCAGAAATAAAAGTATTATTGTTTTTGGTAATAAAAATCTTTCGGATAAAGTTGGAAAGGCTCATGAGATTCAAAATTATCTGGGATTTCCTGCAATTAAAGGGGAAGAATTAGCACAGAATTTTCAAAACCATCTTGATTCTATGGGAATAGAAATTACTGAAGATCAGATTACAGCCTGCTATGCTATGGGAGATTTTTTTACTCTCACTTCAAAATCAAATAAAACTTATATGGCAAAAAGTGTAATTCTTGCCAGCGGTGTTAATTTTGGTAAGCCTTATGAAGGCGAAGAGAAGTTTTTAGGACGGGGAGTAAGTTACTGTGCAACTTGTGATGCTCCTCTTTATAAAGGAAAAAAGGTTGCTGTAATTGCTCAAACTCAGAAAGAGGAAGAAGAAGCAGCTTTTCTTTCAGAAGTATGTGAGAAGGTTTTCTATATTCCATTGTATAAAATGGAAGAAAGTACTTTCCGTGGAAAAGAAAACATTGAATGCGTAAATGATACTGTGGTTTCAATTCAGGGAGCCATGAAAGCAAACAAGCTGGTGCTGAAAAATCGTGAGATTGAAGCCGATGGATTTTTTATTCTTAGAGACAGTGTTTCACCAAAACAGCTGGTGCCAGGACTGGAACTGGATGAAAATCATGTAAAAGTAAACAGATTAATGGAAACAAACTTAAAAGGACTTTTTGCCTGCGGTGACATTACAGGGCTTCCTTATCAGTATATTAAAAGTGCTGGAGAAGGAAATGTGGCGGCTTTAAGTGCAGTTAAATATTTAAGTAAATAGAAATTAAGAAGAAAAACAGGAGAAAACTAATGGTTAAAGTAATTAAAGAAGATGATTTTAAAGAAGCAGTAAAAGCTGGTTATAGTGTAGTAGATTTTTCGGCAACCTGGTGTGGTCCATGTCAGATGCTTGCTCCCGTATTGGAAAATGTTTCAGAAGATTTTGTCGGAAAGGTAAACTTTTTTAATGTTGATGTTGATGAGGCACAGGACCTTTGTCAGGAATTGGGAATTATGAATGTACCTGCTATCTTCCTTTTTAAGGATGGAGAAGCTGTGGCTCAGTCAGTAGGTTTCCGTCCAAAAGAAATGATTTCTGCCTGGATTTCTGAAAATCTTTAGAATAAGATATATTGTATAATCATTAAGTGCAGGTTTGAAATGAGTAAAGTAATTATTGATAAAGAAAAATGTACTGGTTGTGGTCTTTGTGCAAAAGATTGTGTTGGTTTTGATATTTCAATTGTTGAAAACAAAGCGGTTGCCAATGGAATGAGCTGTATTGGTTGTGGTCATTGTGAAGCTGTTTGTCCAAACAAGGCTGTAGCTCTGGAAGGTTATGAAGATTCAGTGGAAGAATTTGAAGAACAGGTTCGTCTGAATCCAAAACAGTTGATGGATGCAATTAAAACAAGACGTACAATCAGACAGTTTACAGAACAGAAAGTATCTGAAGATATTCTTGAAATGATTCTTGAAGCAGGAAGACTTGCACCTACTGGAACAAATGCTCAGGGAACAGGTTATATTGTTCTTGAAGAGAAAAAAGATGAATGTGAAAAAGTTGCCGTAGGAATGTTCAGAAAGGTTCTGGGGTTTGGCCGCGTTTTTGTTCCAATGCTGAAGACAATGAAAATTACAGATAATTTCTTTTTCAAAAAAGCTCCTCTTGTAATTGTAGTTTTAGGAAAAGATGAAGTAAGTGCATCTCTTGCTGCAGAAAACATGGCCTTTATGGCAGAAGCAAATGGACTTGGAGTTTTGTTCAGTGGATTTTTTACAATGTGTTTAAAGATGAGTGGAAAAATCCGCAAAATTATTGGAATAAAAGGAAAAGTGTATCCGGTAACAACTTTGGTAATTGGTTATCCTGCAGTAAAATATCATAGAACTGTACACCGAAAAACTGCCAGAATAATTAAAGCATAAATAAAAATTGTAGAATGCTACAAAAGCAGAAGAGTTTTATTATTTTTCTTTTATTAATTACACCCCAAAATATCTTTTACAAGGTAAAAATTCATCAGGCAGGCGGAATATGTTCTGGGTGGTGGTTCTTCTAATTATATGTTTCTGGTTCTGGCAGTTCGTCAGGTTTTGGGAAGAAAACAAATTTTTAGATAGAAGAAGAGCTGATCAGCAATTTTTCAATTTCAGGGAGAATCAGCTGATCTGCCGGTAACCAGTTTACTGAATGTAAGGTTTCTTTATTTACCCATTTTGCCGCTTCATGCTCCAGCAGTTTAAGTTCTCCTGAAATAACAGTGCAGAGAATACAGTGCATTGTGAGATGAAAAGCAGGATAGTCATATTCTACAACACCAAGAAGCTTTTCGGCTTTTACTTCTGTAGCCAGTTCTTCGCGGATTTCACGAACAATACATTGCTGTGGAGTTTCGCCAGATTCCAGTTTTCCTCCGGGAATTTCCCACCAGCCTTTCCAGTCGCCATAACCACGTTGAGTGGCAAATATTTCGGGGAGTGAGGTTTTGGGATTTTTTCGCAGAATGACTGCGCCGGATACGGTGATAGTTTTCATAGTGAAAAAATAATTACGGACGAACTGTCACAGATTTTACTATTTTTCTTTGTAGACTTTAATATAATCTACAAGATATTCAAAAGGTTCAAACTCTGGGTATGGATAAGAACTTGGAATTCCTGTTATATAAAAAATGGACATCTTTCTTTTATGCACTGCTGGTTAATAGAACTGAAGTCACATTTTGAAGAAGAATAAGTGAGTTCAACACCGTAGTTTTTGTTTACATATTCAATTGCATTTTTGAAGGCAACCATGGCATCTCTTTTACAGCAGCGTGGCCCATTAATTTTTCCAAGTTCTCCAACAGCTGCGGCAGTAAACTGCATATGATTTCCCCAGGTTCCGTCTGTTGATAAAGGTCCAGTTTTGTCAATTATTGCAAGGGCGGCTCCCATTGAAGTAATGGCACCACAAATTCCCCAAAGCCCACACATTGCCCCCGGCATACGAAGTCCTTCAAACAGGATTTTGCTGAGTGCAGCATCGATATCAATTTTACCGCCTGCATTGTAAAAAGCCATAAGAAGACATGCTCCATCCAGAATGTGATGTTCAGGTCCGTGCATGTTGATGTATTCGTTTTTTACCATATTGCGAAACATAACGCAGGGATCAGTTCCAGTCTGAGATTTAATGTCGTTAATAATCAGGTTTGATCTTTCTTCCAGGGTCATGATATTTCCTTAGAAATAGAAAATCATCTAAATCTTTTCCCATGTAGCAAGGCGTAAGAATTTCTAATCTAACATTATAATTTATTACGAAAGAAAAATTCAGTTTTCCACCATACAATAATAAGAGTTTAAGCATATCAAGATTCTTATGTTCAGAAAAGAGTATTTGCGTAACAGCAGTTTTATTATCAGTAATGGAATTTACATCAGCACCATTTTTTATAAGAAGTTCGCATATTTTTGCATTATCAGTAATGATTGTAGTATCAAGCGGTGTAACTAATCTTTTTTTATCAATAAATGAGGCAATACACCCTGAATTGATTAAGCTTGCAACTTTATTGTCATCATTATTGAGTATGGCATGAAATAAATCATAATGTTTATTATGAGAATGGATATATTCATTTGAAGGCAAAAACTCCTTGTGGTAAATTGTTACCCTTGTTAATGCATATTCCTCGAGTTATGTGATTTATAATATATATAATAATGAAATACGCAGTTGTCCAATTTTTAGAAAAAAAATTGACAGGACATACATCGATCGTTTATTGGAAGCTGAAAATAAGAAGGCGGAAATTATCACTGCTACAATGTAATCGGGGATTGTATTTTTGATCTCTGGATGAAA
>JAKSTK010000048.1 GCA_024402615.1 Treponema sp. | reverse complement strand
CAAGAGCACCAATGTTATCGTGTGGCTTGTACATTTTTTCGATGATTTCGTAGTCGTAACCTTCTGCTACAACAAGACCTGCATCAAGAACTCCTTTATTCAAAAGTTCCTGAACAACATTAGCCTGGAATGCACGGAAAATATTTCCTGCACCAAAGTGAATCCAGAAAGGAGCTTCTTTAGTTGCCTTCTGAACTTTATCAAAATCAAATTTAGGAAGAGAATAGCCCTTTTCAGCCCATTCAGACGATTTAATTCCTTCTTTTGTTAACTTCATTCTTATCTCCTAACGATACAACTTCACACCGCTGCGGTCAAAAGATTTTTCACAGGCTTCCCACAAGCCCTGCAAGTAACATGCACCTAAAGCGCGGTCATACAAACCGTAACCTGGCATTGCCTTTTCATCCCAAATCATACGGCCATGGTCTGGACGAATAATTCCATCGAAACCTGTTTCATACAAAGTTTTTACGATCTTGAACATATCAAAAGAACCTGTTGATGAAAGGTGTGCAGATTCCTGGAAGTCTTTTACTGGATCATCAATTGCTGTGTTGAACTTAAGGTTACGAACATGGGCAAAGTGGATTCTTCCCTGTGCAGCTTTAATGAATTCACAAAGATCATTTTTGCGGTTTGTACCATAAGAACCTGTACAGAAAGTTAAACCGTTGTGTGGATTTGGAACTGCATTAAGCATTTTTACTACGCCTTCCTGATTTGTAATAATGCGTGGAAGACCAAATACTGGCCATGCAGGATCATCCGGATGGATTGCCATATCAATATTGTATTTATCACAAACTGGCATGATTGCATTAAGGAAGTAAACAAGGTTATCAAAAAGTTTTTCTGGTGTAACATCTTTGTACATCTGGAACAATTCTTTTACACGAGCCATTCTTTCTGGTTCCCAGCCTGGAAGAACAAAGCCATTTGAATTTTTATCAAGGCGTTCAAACATTTCTTCAGGTTTTACACCTTCAATTGCTTTTGAGTTGTAAGCTAAAACTGTAGAACCGTCTTCGCAAACGCGGGCAAGCTCTGAACGAGTCCAGTCAAAAACAGGCATAAAGTTGTAACAAACCATATGAATGTCTTCCTGTCCAAGGCGTTCCAAAGTTTTAATGTAGTTTTCAATATATTTATCACGATCTCCACCACCAATTTTGATGTCGTCGTGAATATTTACACTTTCAATACCGGCAATTTTAAGACCTGCATCAGCAACTTCTTTTTTGATTTTCTGAATTGCACCAAGTTCCCATGCATCTCCAGGAACTGAATCATACAAAGTTGTAATAACGCCGTGTACGCCTGGTACCTGGCGAATCTGCTGAAGTGTAACGGAATCAAAACCTGTTCCGTACCATCGTAATGTCATTTCCATAGTATATCTCCAAAAATAGATATCATAATTATATACTGATATAGTAGCATACTAGTATACCAATATCAAGTTAGAATCATATAAGTTATTGTTATTAAGTTTACAACTTAACATTTAAAATGTTTATGGTAACTTCACAGTTTTTTTTATAAAATATCTTTAATAAATGGTTTATTACAGAAGGGGATCATGAAAGCAAAAAAACAGTTTTTTTCTATTATATATATTTTTATTTCTCTTTCTTTGTTCGGTTTAGGAAGAATTGTAAGTATTCCACTGGAACCTGCTTTTGATGCAACTGGTTTTACAGAAAATTGTGCAAGTGAACAGTTTATTCAGCTGGGATTATTGTATTCTGGTTCGGAACCAGGAGATTTGGTTTGGGAAGATTCATTAAAAAAATACAGAGCTCTGGAATTGAAGTTGAGTAATATGAATTCTGCAGATATGACTGATGAAGAAAAGGGAAAGATGGTACTGCAGGTTTTATACGAGGAGGTTCTGTTTGAGTACGAAGAAAGACAATCTTCTATTTATGTGGCTCTTCTGGAAGGAAAATATAATTGTGTTTCGGCTAGTGTTCTTTATTTTGCAGCTGCAAGAAGTCTTGGACTTGAGGTACGGGGACAGAGAACTCCGGAACATGCTTTTTGTACTTTGTATGTAAATGATGGGAATGGTATAAAAGCAATTGATGTGGAAACAACAAATCCAAAAGGCTTTAATCCAGGAAACAAAGAAATTCTGGAATCTACAGAAAATTATACCCGTTATTATTATGTTCCTAAAAAGAAATACAACAATCGCCGGGAAATCAGCAATCTCTGTTTTGTAGGTTTAGTTGGTGGAAACAGATGCAGTGATTTTATAAATCAGAATAATTATATTCAGGCAGTTCCACTGGCAATTGCCCGTTATCTTTCTGTAAATCAGGAACATTCTGAAATGGCAGCAGAAGTTCGCCGGGATATGGATATTGTTTGCTGTAATTTCTGTGATTATATGGGATTTCCAAATCAGGTAACTTATGGTCTGCCCTGGCTGGTGGAATATGCAGAAACTTACGGGCTTACAGAATATGTTCAAAAAAATCTGGATATTCTTGTTTACAATGCTGTAATTAATTGTACTAACGATGGAAATGCAAAAAAGGCAAATGAATATCTTTTTAAGTACAGAACATATATTTCGGAAAAACAGTTTGCAGAGCTGGATAATATTATTTTTGAAACAGAAATGACTGATTATTTTAATAAAGAAGAGCCCGAAATTTTTGTTCAGTATTGTGAAAATTATCGTCTGCAGCATCCGGAACTTTCTGCCGGAAAAACAAAACTTTTAAATATGTTTCAGGAAAATGGCTGGATTAAGATTTTGAATAATTACGGTAACAATCAGGATTTTCTTGGAGGATGGTATAAATCTCAGGAAGCCTTAAAACAGATTCCTGGCAGTGCTACTCTCCGTAAACAGCAGCAGAACTTTATGTCTAATGCAGTAATTGTAATCCATAATGATTTTGCCGATCTGGCTAATAACAGGCGTTACGAAGAAGCTGAAGAAATGCTGGAATATGGTCTTTCTCTTTTTCCAAATAATTCTACATTGAAAGCTGACAAAAATAAGCTGAATAAAGTTTTAAAACGATAGTTTCAAAGTAACTGCAAAGAAATTATTCAATGCTGTTGATAATCAGATAATTATAAGAAACTTCACCTTCCGTAAAAGCTTCTACAAACTGTCCTGTAACTGTAATTTCTGCACCAATTGCAGGATAGTCGTGAGGGTAAGAGTGTTCTCCCGGCCATACAAATTCAATTCCCTGCTGGCAACAGGCAGTGGCATCTGGAACAACTACGGAAAAGTATCTTTTTGTTGTTCCGCGGGCTAACATTACGCTGAAATTTCCTTTCATTTTGATAATTTTGTTTTTATAAGCATCAGGATCAATCATCATATTAAAAACTTCAGAGTAAATCATAGTAGAAGACATTTTTGTTAAATCATAATCAACTTTAGAAATATCCACAGTTTTTAGAGTTTTTGCTCTTTCATCAGCAGAAGGAATCCCTACATCTTCAATAATTACTTCTTTTGTGGCGATGATGGAAGGCTGTGCAGCGGTATTTGTTGTATCTGAAATTGAAGCAAAGAAGTTCTGTTCAAAAGTTTCATAAGAAGGCTTTTTGTTGCAGGAAATGAAAATCAGAGAAATACAGAAAATTGATATTAAAAATTTTTTCATGCGAACTTACCAATAATTGTAAAAATGATGAAAGCAACAATATCTGCTGCAACAATTGTAGAACCAACCGGAGTTCCTGCCAGAATGGAAATCAAAAGTCCTGTAATAGAACAGATTACAGAAATAATTGCAGAAGAAACTGTTACTGCCTTAAAGCTTTTGAAAACTCTCATGGCAGAGAGGGCAGGGAAAATTACAAGGGCAGAAATTAATAATGAACCAACCAGATTCATGGCCAGTACAATTATGATTGCAATAATAATTGCGATTGCCAGATTGTATGCATCTGTGTGAGTTCCTACAGCCTTTGCAAAATTTTCATCAAAAGTAACAGAGAAAAGCTTGTTGTAAAAGAGAACAAAAGCAGTAATAACAACAACAGAAAGAATAACACAAAGGAATACTTCAAATTTCTTTAAAGTAAGAATTGAAGTTGAACCAAACAGTGTGGAACATACATCTCCGCTTAAGTTAGATGAAGTACTGAAAATACTCATCATCAGATAACCCAAAGCAAGAGAACCAACCGAAATCATGGCAACTGCGGCATCTCCCTGAATCTTTGTGTTTTTTCCAGTTCTTAAAAGAAGTACGGCTGCCAGAATTGTGACAGGAAGTACAATAATCATATTGTTGGAAGAATTGATTAAATTTGCCAGAACTTTTGCAAAACCTGCTGGACTGGAAGAAATCTGCTTAAGAAAAACTTCAACTACAGAAGAAATTGCAATTGCTCCAAAGGCAACGTGAGAAAGTCCGTCACCAATAAAAGAAAATCGTTTAAGAACCAGAGTTACTCCCAGTAAAGATGAACACAGGGAAATAAGTACTCCAACAATAAAAGCGTATCTTACAAAAGAAAAACTGAAATAGTGAACTAAAGTACTAAACATTGTCTTCTCCTGTGTGTTTTCCAAGACGGAAGATTTTATTTTCTGATTTTTTAATCTTATTTGTGTAAGCTTCTTTTGGTCCAAAGAAAATGTCGCTGCCAATATGAAGAATATGAGTTGCGTATTTCATAGTTGCTGGTAAATCGTGGGAAATCATGATGATGGTAATTCCATCTTTGTGCAGTTGATCAATAAGCTGGTACATTTCTTCTGTAACTTCCGGGTCAAGACCTGAAACTGGTTCGTCAAGCAAAAGCATTTTCTGTGTGGCGCACAATGCTCTGGCAAGCAGAACTCTCTGCTGCTGTCCCCCAGAAAGCTCCCTGTAACAGCGCTTTGCAAACTGAGATATGCCCATCTTTTCCATGTTTTCTAAAGCCAGTTTTTTTTCTTCTTTACTGTAAAAAGGTCTTCTTCCGCATCTGGACTGACAGCCTGAAAGAACAATCTCATAAACCGAAGCAGGAAAATCTTTTTGAACTTCTGTCTGCTGCGGAAGATAGCCAATTTCGTCTGGTAATAGACCGTCTCCTGTAATAATTTTTCCACTGATTGGTTTGTTCAAACGGAGGATTGTCTTCATTAAGGTTGATTTTCCCGAACCGTTTTCACCAATAATGCAAAGATAGTCTCCTTCATTTACGGCGAAATTCAAATCTTTGAGAATTATATGTGAGTTATATCCGATTGTCAGATCTTTTGCTTCCAGTTTTGCCATTAGAGTCCTACGCTTTCCTTTGGATAAAGAGCATCTCTTAACTGATTAAGATTATCTCTCATAATGGAAATATAAGTATTTTCCATATATGAATCACGCAGAGTAGTAGCCTGCATAGAGTTTAATGTGTATACATCGGTAAGGGGACTTTTTGAACTGCTTATAACGGTCTGACAAAGTTTGTCCTTTGAGTTATCGATTTTGAAAACTGCTTTGCGTTGGTTTTCGTCCAGTTTTGAAGCAAGAAATGCAACAGTTTCAAAAGAAGCTTCTGTTTCTGAAGAACAGCCAGGGAAAGCGGCAAAGCAGGTAATATCATAATCTGTAAAAAGATACTTAAATGGATAACGATCACAAATAATCACTGTTTTAGATGGTGCTCCATCCAAAGTCATTTGGTATTCCATATCAAGAGTTTCCAGATTTTTCATATATGCGTTAAGGTGAGCATCAAAATTTTCTGTAAGTTCCGGAAGCATTTCCTGTAAAACCTTTGTAATTTCTTTACAAAAATATTCTGCATTTTTTACAGAAAGCCATACATGCTCGTCATATTCAATCTCGTCTTCACTTTCTGTTTTATCTTCAAAGGCATCTTCCTGCAGTTTATTGTTCAGAATGTCCATAAGACAAATAGAACGTACCTTTGCACATTCGGGAGAATTTAAAGTGTCTCTAATCCACTGTTCAGATTCACCGCCTGTGTAAATTAAAAGATTGCAGGAAGAGATAGCAATTATGTCTGCGGCAGTTGGCTGATAGCTGTGCATATCAACACCGTTTTTAATAAGCATTGAAAGAGTTGTTGCATTAAAATTTTCGCCAATAATATTCATTGTCCAGTCATACTGAGGGAAAGTTGCACAAAGAATTTTTGTTTTGTTTGTAAGGTCGGTTTTGCGGGCATTACAGCCTGTAAAAGTAATTACGGTAAGTGCTGTTATGAGAAGTCTGATTATTTTGATTTTATTTGCTTTCATTTGTATTCCTGTATTTAAATTTTTTATGAGCTGAGTTTCTCGGTGGAAGAAAAATTCTGTGAGTGGCAGTCTTTGCACACTCCGTAAATAGTTGTTTCCCCGCGGTTAATTTCAAATCCTTCTGAAGTTTCTACATCATTTACAATTACATCTGCAATGGTGTTGGCCATGTGAAAGATTTTTCCGCATTTTGTGCAGGAAAGATGAATGTGATTTTTACAGTTCTGGGTATCGTAATACTGATAAAATACTTCACGGCTTCCAGTTTTTGCACATCGTTTGATTTTGTTATTTGCTTCCAGTTCTGCCAGATTTCTGTAAACTGCACTACGACTGATATTTTCTGAACTTAGAGCCTGTTCAATCTGACTGGCAGAAAACATTGTGTCAGGATTATTCTGGAGAAAATTCAATAGAAGATTTCTTTGTTCGGTTTTGTAAGTCATATTCAATTTGCGAATTAGTCGCAAATTGAATATAACTAATTAATTAAGATTAGACAATATAGAATAGAAATTATTTTTTCAGTAAGTTTGATGCATTTTTCTTTAGTGTGTCTGCAGCATTTTTCTTTGCATCGTCTATGGCTTTATTTGTTGCGTCAGTAACATTTTTCTTAGCATCATCTACGGCTTTGTTTGCTGCATTCTTAATCTGGTTTTCAGCATCTTTCTTTTTCTGTTCCAGCTGTTTAGAAAGATTGTCAGCATAATTTGCGTATTCATCAATTTTTACTTTAATATCATCAAAGCTCTTGAGATCTGCAGTAACACCGCCGGTAAGTTCATTCAGTTTTGCCATAATTTCCTGCTCAGCCTGTGCTTTTATTGCTGTAAGCTGGGCAGTCATTTCTATTTTGAGAGCAGCAAGTAACTGTTTGTCGGCATCTGTTTTAAGTCCCAGGTCAATACCAGAAGCTTCTTTGTATCCGCCGTTTATTCCAAGATATACGCTCTTAATATTTGAAAGAGTGTTGGAATATATAGAAGAAACATAAGCAGGTTCAAATGGTGCAACTTCAAATTTCAGGTTTTTCAAATCTGCAGTTCCTGCTAAAGTAAAGTCCAGATTTTCCCAGATTTTAAATCTGAAATCCATAACGCTGGCTGC
The DNA here is from genome assembly GCA_024402615.1 of Treponema sp. Lineage (GTDB taxonomy): Bacteria > Spirochaetota > Spirochaetia > Treponematales > Treponemataceae > Treponema_D. The sequence goes on along the minus strand of JAKSTK010000048.1, from coordinate 8,329 downwards.
AGAAATTGAAGGAAGTCCCACCGCATTATTGAAGTTTTCTGCAGAGAAGGCTACAGGAAGTCCTGCACACTGATAGTAAGCATTTACCAGAGCAGCTGTAGAATTTGAACGGGTGTCAACTGTAAGTTCTATTTTGTGATCAATATTAAACAGTTTGAGTGTAATATTAGCCAAAGCAGGTTTTCCTGTTGCATCCATATTTGAAGTAATATCTGTAGCAACTGCACTGAATGCTGATCCCGATGCTGCAATTCTTTTAATCCAGAATTTTGGAGCAGAATCATTTTTCCAGTAAACATTTCGTCCAGAGGCACGGTTTGTTACGGTAGATTTTACTTTTACAGGTTTTACTTTATCTTTTTTATCCTTGTTATTGTTTTTATTGTTAGCAAGATAGTTAACTCCCTTTACAACATAAGGATAGTATTTTCCAAGAATTGAATAACATACACTGTCAAAAGTGCTGGAAATAAAGTTGATTCCGTCATTCAAAGAAAGGGAAGTGTACTTGTTGATTGCATCCCCCGCAACATTTTTATCGTGGTTGATGGCATTCTGTAAATTTTTAGACATTGTAGAAACGCTGTTTACATCAGTTTTCATTTCGCTTACAACGCCTTCAATGTAAGTTTTAAGACCAGCTGTCTGGTTGTAAGCACTGGTAATTGTTTCTATAGCGTCTTTGATTTCGGCAGGAGTCATGTTGTTGAAATTAATGGCGGCTGCTTTTTCGGCAATTGCCTGAACTTCTTTGATTTTTGCTTCAACTTCGGCAGGTTTTTCTTTGTATTTTTGTGTTAATGCCTGAACTTCAGTCTGAGTATTTTTTGCAACTTCCGGAGTTTGGAGATCAGCAACACAGTTTTTAAGTACAGTTTCCGGATTATATTCGTTGAATAAATCTGTTACGGCATTTGAAACTGTGGAAATGGCAGCATCTTTTTTACTGTTGATAAGTTTCATAAAGGCAGAATCTTCTGCTGCTTTTGCGGCTCTTTTTGCCTGTTTTGCCTTTTTCTTTTCTAATTTTGCCTGAAGTTTTGCAGAAATATCACCGGAGGTTTTTCTGTCTGTATTAGTTTCTACACCTTCTACTGCCAGTTCATCTGCTACAAAGCGGGAACGAAGTAACTGCAGAAGGTTAAAATCTACAGAAATATAATCAACCTGGAAGAGATTCTTCATTGGTTCATTTTTATTGGCTACTTCCAGTTTTTTTACTTTAAAAGAAGCGTCCAAAAAGCTTAAGTTTACATAACCAATATCACATTTTGCTTCAAATATACTTTCACAGGTGTTTACAATTATCTTACGGATAATCATATTTTTTGTGAGGGTAACTCCACCTACAAGTAATACTAAAGAAACTGCAACTGCAATAAGTGGAGCCCATCGGATTCTGGACTTCTGTTTTTTGATTTCTTTTGCCAGCAGTTTAAGTTTTTTTGCATCCTTTTTTGTGAGGAGAGTATCTTTCGGAATAGAATAAACGGTTTTTTCTACGCCTTTTTTATCTGTAATTTTCTGTTCCTGTACAAGCCCCTGAAGGAATTTTTTATCTGCAGGAATATAAATGCATTTGTAGATTTTCTTTTCCAGATTCTTTTCTGAATACTGTTTTTTGAACAAACCTGGTATTTTTGCTTTTTGAGGAACTTCAGATTTTTTAGGTTCCCGTTCTTTTTTCTGCTTCTTTTCTGCAGGAGCTTTTTTTTCTGTTTCAGCTGTAACTGGAGATTTTGATTCAGCAGATTTTTTAGTCTTTGCTTTATTTTCAGATTCTTTTTTCATAATTTTTCTCCAATTTTTACTATTAACGGAAGCTTAGAAAGGAAAGTCATTAATTTGGTTTTTCTAACATAAGGTGCAATTGTTGAACGCCAGCATTTAGTAAATAATCTGGAAATAAAGTAAACAGGTACATAGATAAGTAATGAGAAAATTAAAGCACCCGCAACAATTGAATTATTAAACATAGTAAAGCCCAAAAGCGGGATATCCAGTAGTTTTGAGAAAACAGGTCCCATAAAACTAATATTCAGAACCCAATAACCTATTGTATCAAAGAGGGAATCACAAACTGGAGCTAAAAGGCTAAAAAGAACTGTAGAAATAAACAAAGTTCCACGGTTTATTCTCATAAACAAAAAACCGATTGTAAGCAGATACCACAAAAGATTGGTTTTTGGCATAAATCCAAGAATTATTCCAAGACAAACCGCATGTGCAATTTCTCCCGGATGGGTATTACTATTTAAGGCTTTTAAAAATTTCATGATTTTTTTAAGCATAAAATACTCCATATTAATAGGATAAGATTTAAATATTTTAAATCAGTAAAAAGCAAAAATCAAGAATAACGCATTACTATATTTGACTTTTGAAAATTCCTGATTTAAAATTAGCAGATAATATGATTTGCTTATTGAATAAGCAGAGGTTTTAATTGAACGAATATATCATCTATTTTGATGTTGCGGCTTTATGTGTACTTCTATTTATCATCATTTCGAACCGTGTACGCAAAAATCTGCCTATTACTCAGAACAGAATATTCTTTTTATTTCTCATTGATGCAATAATTTCTACTTTCTGTGATTTGACCACAACATTGATTCGTGGAAATATTCTGATTCCTAAATTTGTTTTCTGGATTGCTCATCTTGCAGGTTATACGGCAACATTCTCATTGCCTCTTATAGGTGTTGCTTACTGTATTTCTTTCTTAAGTCTGACAGATCGCTGGACCAAAAAGAGGGTAAGAACAATTGTAAATATTTTTGCAATTCCTTATCTGTTTTTTATGCTGTTCCTGTGGTTTTCTCCAGTGTATTTTAGCATTACAGGCCGTCCGTTAGCATTCTACATTAACGATGAACATATTTACTGCAGAGGAAACTTTGGTTTCTATTTTATGTATCTGCTGGTGGTGTATTGTATTGGTGGAACAATAGTTCTGCTCTTTAAATACAGCAGCCGTATTAAAATTTCCCGTCTGCTGGTTTTACTGTTCGGAGTTTCTATCATCATTGTTACTGCAGTAATTCAGCTGCTTTTTCCACAGTATCTGGTACAAAGCTTTGGACTTTCCCTTACAGCAATTATGTTCTCAACCTTCGTTCAGACACCAGAAGAATATGTTGATAAAAGTACAGATTTGTTTAATGAACTGGCTTTTATTAATATGACCACAAAGGAATTTGATAACGGCAGTGATTTTATCTGTATCAGTATTATTCTTGATGATATTGCCTTTATTTCAAATACATACGATGTAAGAAAGCTTAATGAACTTTTGCGTCAGGTTTCTGATTATCTTAATACTTCATTACCTTCCGCTACAGTTTATTATCTGCCTCAGGGAAAATTCTGTATTCTTATGAAAGATCAGAATATTCGCGAAAGAGATAGAATCCTGTTTGAACTTAAGGTTCGTTTCCAGAAGCCATGGAAAAATGACAATCTTGAACTTAAACTTTACTGTCGTATTTGTGTTATTGAATGTCCTCAGAACGCAAAGAAAACAGAAGATATTATGGATATTCTTGATATTGTTGCAAATGATACCCGTTATAAGCGTTCATCAACCTATTCAACAATTTACGCCAAGGATATTGATATTTCCTTAAAAACAGAATCTGCAAAAATTACCCGTTTACTTCATTCAGCACTTCGTGAGCATAAATTCGAAGTTTATTATCAGCCGATTTATAATACAAAAGAAGAACGCCTGATTGGAGGAGAAGCACTTCTTCGTCTTAAGGATGAACAAGGTAAGTTTATTTCTCCGGAAATATTTATTCCAATTGCCGAAAAAACTGGTGATATTTTAAGTATTGGAAGTTTTGTTTTTGAAACTGTGTGTTCAATGCTGGAATCTATTAATCCTGAAGAATATGGAATTAGAAAAATTGATGTAAATCTTTCTGTAGTTCAATGTATGCAGGAATTACTGGCAGAAGAAATTGCCTCAGTTGCTTTAGTTCGTAATGTTCCAACTTCCTTAATCAATCTGGAAATTACAGAAACAGGTGCTGCTCATACTCCGGAAATTCTTCTGGATAATATGAAGCGTCTTGCACAGGAAGGAATTGAACTTTCTCTTGATGATTATGGTTCTGGTTATTCAAATATGAGTTATATGCTTAATCTTCCTTTCAGAATGGTTAAGATTGATAAATATATCGTTTGGGCAGCATACTCTGAACCTCGTTCTGCAGTTGCACTGGAAGCTACAATTCAGATGATTCACAAAATCGGAATGACTGTACTGGCTGAAGGTGTAGAAACAAAAGAACAGGTAGAATGGTTAAAAGGTTTAGGCTGTGATTTCCTTCAGGGATATTATTATGCAAAGGCTTTGCCAAAGGATGAATTCTTAGCACTTATGAAAAAAGACAAGCAGCGTTTTGATTCAAAGAGTAAAGCTCAGAGTACCTATTCAGAAGAACTTGCTGAAGACGGTGTTGATGAATTACTTGAAGAACTTTGATATAATATCCTTATGAAAATTAAGAAAATTATTCCTATTACTCTGCTTGTTCTGATTGTGCTGGGAGCAGGTGCCTTTTATCTTTTTTCAGAAAAGAATTCTAAGTACGAATACTGTAAATATTCTGATTTTTACGCTCAGGTTGAAAAAGGATATATTGATTCTGCTCGTTTTGATGGTAAGAAACTTATTTTTACAGATAAAGAAAATAAAACCTTTTACACTACAAATCCAGAATCTCCTGTTCTTCAGGAAGATTTAATGCGTAAGGGGATTGCAGTCGTTGTGGAAAAAGATGCAACAGAAATTATTTCTTTAATTTTTGACGGATTTTTCTACGTTGTTTTCTTTGGTGTCCTTATTTTTGTTTTTAGAAAATTTATCAGTCCAAATAATTTTAAGGTAGTTCATAAAACCGGCGTAAAATTTGACGATGTTGTTGGAATGGAAAACCTGAAAAGAGATATGACTCAGGTTATGAAAATCATGCAGCATCCTGCAGAATATGCAAAAAAAGGAATCCGTATGCCAAAAGGTATTCTTCTGGAAGGGGAACCAGGAAACGGAAAAACTTTATTTGCAAAGGCTCTGGCAGGAGAAGCAAAAATCAATTTTATTCCAACAAAAGCTACAGATTTTGAAAGTATGTTTATGGCTATTGGTCCAATGAAAGTAAAAATGCTTTTCAAAAAGGCTAGAAAACGGGCTCCATGTATTGTTTTTATTGATGAGTTTGATGGAATTGGAACAGTCAGAAATTATTCAGGTTCTGCAATTGAAACAGAAAATACCAGAATTGTTACTGCACTTTTGAATGAACTGGACGGTTTTGAACCAACCAGTGGTGTTCTGGTTCTGGCCGCAACAAATAGTATTCAGGCTCTTGATCCGGCTTTGATTCGACCAGGTCGTTTTGATGCCCGCTTTAGTGTGCCTTATCCGGACAGCAATGCCCGTCAGCAGCTTATTGAAATGTACTGCAAAGATAAAAATCCTGCCGCAGAATGTACAGTTTCTCTATTAAATAAAATGTTTGATGGATTTTCTTGTGCAAAAATTGAATCTGTTTTAAATAAGGCTGCTTTGCTTGCAGGTCAGGCAGAACGACAGGAATTCACTCTTGCAGATGTTAAACAGGCAATTTCAGAAAACTAACTGCTGCAAGAAAATATCGAAATCAGAAAAGGAAGTATAAATGAGCGACTTGGTTGATATGAACAAAACCGAAAAATCAAAAAAAAATCTCCTGAAGGATATTACTCCTGTACAGAAAATTTTATTTGGTACTGCCAGTGGTATTCTGGTTTTATTGATTGTATTTTTTATTCTTACAGGAGTAAGAGCTTCAAAATTTGGAAAATTAACTGAAGCAGTTCCATTAACAGAGATTCAGGCTCAGGAACTGGATTCTTATGTAAGAAATACATATCCGGAACGATTCCAGTATTTAAAATCACTTCCTTATAATCTGGCAAATCCAGAATTAAATGTAGGTGCAGTTTCTGCCATTCTTGTAGATGTTTCTAACGGAAATGTAATTTATGAAAAAAAGGCAGATAAGCGTATTCCACCTGCAAGTATGACAAAGCTTTTTACAATGTATATTGTTGATGAAGAAGTTTCTGCCGGCAGATTACATTATGAAGATGTAATTCCACTTCCTCCAGAAAGCTGGGCCTGCAATATGCCGCCACATTCTTCTTTGATGTTCCTTGGAAAAGGTCAGGTAGTTACTCTGGAAGAATTATTACTGGGACTTTCTATTTGTTCGGGAAATGATGCGGCTTATGCTATTGCGTATACAGTAAGCGGAAATATGGAATCATTTGTAGAAAAAATGAATCAGGTTGCCAGAGATTTAGGGTTGGAATATACCCACTTTGTAGAAGCTTCCGGCTACAGCGAAGATAACATTACTACTGCCCGTGAAATGGCAACCTTCTGCAGGGTTTATTTACAGCGCCATCCAGATTCTCTTGCTAGATTCCATTCGGTTCCAAGTTTTACTTATCCAAAGGCACAGAATATGGCCCCTGGTGATAAATATGGCCCTCAGGATTTTTCTAAAGGATTACCAGAACATATTACCATGGGAATTACTCAGGATAATACAAATCCATTGCTGGGAAAAATGGAAGGTTGTGACGGACTTAAAACCGGATATATTGATGAAAGCGGCTACAATCTTGCTTTGACTGCTATGCGTAATGGAACCCGTTTTCTTGCTGTAACTTTAGGAGGAAGGGGAAGCAATTCCCGTGAAGGTCAGGCCAATCGTGTAAAAGATGGAACCGAACTTATGGATTTTGCTTTTGGATCTTTTGCCGATATGCGCAAACCCGAAGAGCTTAAACCTTATTTCGTAAAGGTGTACGGGGCTCAGGAAATGGCTGTAAATCTTATTCCGGCTTTTGATATTGAAACTGTACTTGTTCCTTATGTAACAGGAAACTCTATTGCTGAAAATATTAGTCAGGTTCAGGTTTATCTTGACTTACCGGAAACTCTTCACGGAGAGATAGTACAGGGACAGACCTACGGAACAGTTAAAATCATGCTTACAAATTATGTACTGGATGAGATTCCGCTGGTTGCTGACCGAAGTATAAAAAAAGCCCACGGATTGCGGGCTTTAATTGATTCAATGTTAGATTAATAAAATCTTAAATAAAGTTTACAAGAGTAAGGGCTGCCATAGCTTCTACTACAGGAACAATTCTTGGGCAGAGGCAAACATCATGGCGGCCTTTAATTTGTAGTTCGGTTGATTCGTATTTATCGCCATTTTTGCAAACTGTCTGCTGTGGCTTAAAAATACTTGGAACTGGTTTTACAGCAATTCTAAAAATAATCTGATTTCCATTGCTGATTCCGCCTAAGATTCCACCTGAATGATTTGTATCAAAAACTGGTTTTCCATTTTCTGCATGCATTGAGTCATTGTTTGTGCTTCCATAAGAATCTGCAGCATCAAAACCATCACCGAATTCAATACCTTTTACAGCTCCAATACTCAGCATTGCCTTTGCCAGCTCTGCATCAAGCTTGTCGAAAACAGGATCTCCTAAACCTGCAGGACATCCGTCAATTACACATTCAATAATTCCACCGGCACTGTCACCTTCAAGACGGATTTTTTCAATTGCTTCATTCATCTTTTTTGCCGCTTCATTGTCTGGAGCACGCAAAGAATTCTGTTCAATTTCATTAAGATTACGTTTTTCTGCAGAAATACCTGCTGCCTTTATTGTATAGGCAGTAATTTTAATTCCCTGCAAACGAAGAACTTCCGAAGCAATAGCACCTGCCGCAACACGAGCTGCAGTTTCGCGGCCACTGGAACGACCACCGCCTCTGTAATCTCTGTGTCCGTATTTTGCATCGTAAGTAAAGTCGGCATGGCCTGGACGGAAAGTAGTGGCAAGATTACCGTAATCAGAAGAATGCTGTGAGGTGTTTCTAATCATAAGACCAATAGCAGTTCCTTCTGTTTTGTCTTCAAAAATACCAGAAAGAATTTCTACTTCATCGGCTTCTTTGCGGGCAGTAACAGAGGCATTCGCTTTTCCATCTGGAGATGCGGCACCTGGTCGGCGGCGGTTTAAGGCGGTTTGAATCATTTCTTTTGTGATTGTAATGCCTGCAGGACAACCATCAACAATACAGCCTAATGCTGCCCCGTGGCTTTCTCCAAAGGTTGTAACAGTGAATTTTTTACCAAAGCTGTTTCCGTTCATAAAACTTTCCTTAGATTTTGATTGCTATAAATGTAGCACATTTTTTAATATTAAGGAATGCAGCAGTTGATTAACTCTTGATAATTTATTAATATAGTAA
>JAKSTK010000047.1 GCA_024402615.1 Treponema sp. | reverse complement strand
AAATTGCAACTTTACAGCCTTCTTTAAGACCAAGTCCTTTAAGCATTTTTGCAACTTCAATAGATTTTTCGCCTACCTGTGAATAAGTAAGTGGTGTACCGCCTACAAGTGTAAGTGCAGGTCTGTCTCCAAATTTATTGATTGAATTACGAAGTAAGGCAGGAAAGGTGTATTCTTTCAAGTCGTTGATGGTTTCCATTAGAAATTCCTTTAAATATTTTTTTTATGATTATAGTTTAATATAGAATGGAACACATTTAAATAAAAAAAACACCCTAAATAAAAAAAAGGAGTTCTTTTTCAAGAACTCCTTTTACAAGAAAACTAACTGTTCAAACTAAAATTAGAACAATTTGTATTCAAGACCTACACCACCATAAAGTGTTTTACGTGTGTAATCAATTGTTGGATAAGATCCTCCAGTCTGGAAACCTTCGATTTCAATTGGAACTTCTTTTTTCTGGAATTCCATAATATAGCGGCCAGAAACAACTAAACCAAGGTGGTTTGTAATGTAGAATTTAACATCAGCACCTGCAGCAAGACCCATTTTGAACTGATCTTTTTTAGCAGCAGCAATATCTCCAAGATTGCTCAAAGCAATATTGAAGTTAGGTCCAACACCAGCACCAATTGTAAGTCTCCACAAGTCAAGGTTCAACCAAACCATTGGAGCCAAGTCTACATTGTACATATCATAGTCATCTCCTTTTGAAGCACCATCTTTAGAAATGCTAAGTGTACTTTTAATTACATTTGCTTCTGCCTGAACTCCAAGTCCACCGAACAAAGCAAAGTTACCGTAAACACCACCACCAAGGTCAAAGTTAGGATCAGCTTTAATTTCGTTAACTGATTCTTTAAGACCACTAACCTGTTTTCCAAGAATACCACGAGCACCAAATTCCAAGTCCAAAGCGAATGAAGCGCTTACGAAACATACAGCAGCAACTGCCATTGCAATAATCTTTTTCATGATAAATCTCCTATCATTTTTATTTAAAACGGCATACACCGTCTTTTTACTGTAAATAATTAATCTTCTGCAACAACCTTTTTAATTGCGGCAAGAAGTTCTGAGTATTCTGTAAATGCAGGATACTGAGGATAATCTTTTTTAATCTGATCTGTAGTACGGAAAAGGAAACCTGCTTTAGAAGCCTGAATCATTCCAAGATCATTAAAGCTGTCACCAGAAGCAATTGTGTCATATCCGATTGACTGCAATGCTTTTACAGTTGTCAGCTTACTTTTTTCACAGCGCATTTTGTAGCCTGTAATTTCACCTGAAGAGCTTACTTCAAGAGAGTTACAGAAAATTGTTGGCTGACCAAGTTTAGCCATCAAAGGTGCTGCAAACTGACTGAAAGTGTCACTGATAATAATTGTCTGACAAACAGTTCTTAATTCATCCAAAAATTCTTTAGCTCCAGGAAGAGGATCAATCTTTTTGATTGTTTCCTGAATTTCTTTAAGGCCAAGGCCGTGTTCTTTAAGAATTCCAATACGGAAATTCATTAATTTATCGTAGTCAGGTTCATCACGAGTTGTTCTGCGTAATTCAGGAATACCTACAGCATCAGCAAAAGCAATCCAAATTTCTGGAACCAGAACACCTTCAAGATCAAGACAAGTAATAATCATATATATACCTCAATAACATATCAGCAGAAAATAGTTTACTATAATTCTACTAAAATTTCCTTATGGTTTTACAATATTATATTTATTGAAAACTGTCAAAGAAATGACTAAAATATAAGTGTTTACTTATTTTATGGAAAAAAAATCAACTTCAAAAAAAACAAAAACAACTGCAAAAAAGAAACCTTCCGCTTCTACAGGAACAAAAAAACGAAAATCAAAAAAATCAAAGGGACTTTCTCCAGCCTATAAGATTCTCGTAATGTGTTTAGGAGTAATTGCTGCCTGCATGCTGATACTGCTGATTACTTTAGTAGTACCTATGGACGGTGCATCTGAATTTTTTAAGCAGACAGAAATTGAAGCTCCCGTTATAAGCAGACCTGCTGTAAAAAAAGAAAAAAAAGTTGTACAGGAATCAAAACCTCAAAACTCTATTACTCAGCGCTTTGAAAAATCTGACGATTCAAATAACACTTCCTCTTCTGTAAAAAAAGATAATTCTGAGCAAATTGCAGAAATTGCAAAATCACAAAAAAAGAAAACCTCGGAATCAAAAAAGACAGAAGCTGCAAAAACAGAAAACACAAAAGCGGCAGAAACAAAGCAATCCTCTGCTTCAAGATCCACAAGCACAGCAACAAAACCGGCCGAAACTGCAAAACCAATTGTAACAGAAACTAAACCTGCCCCAGCATCAGCACCGGCAAAAACAAATACAACAACATCGGCAAAAACAAACACTCCAGCTGTAGAAAATACTTCCGCTGCAACAAAACCTGTAGTTACAGAAAATAAAAAGAATACAGAGCCTGTGAAACAAAATCCACCGGTAACATTAGATTTGAATAAGCCTTCTGCAAATGTAAAACCAGCCGCTCCGGCTCAAACCGGCAGCAAATACAATTTTCCACAGGCTGTAAACAATGCACAGCTGGTATTTATTTTTGATGACGGCGGACAAAATCTTTCTCATCTGGAAAAATTTCTGGAATTACCATTTCCAATTACAATTGCAGTTCTGCCAAGGCTTGCTAATTCAAAAGCTTCTGCAGCAAAGGTAAGAGCTTCCGGTAACGAATTAATGCTGCATCAGCCAATGCAGCCTTTGAAAGGTGGTGTAAATCCTGGCCCCGGAGCAATCACTTCTGAAATGACAGAAGATCAGATTATTTCTACTCTCTTCCAGAATGTTACGGAAATAGGTCCAATTGCAGGCTTTAACAATCATGAAGGGTCTGCTATTACGGCGGATGCAGAGAAAATGGCTCTGGTAATGCGTTTTGCTTCGGAAAACAGTATTTATTTCCTTGATTCCCGTACAAATGTTGAAACTACAGTGCCTTATGTTGCTTCGGAAATGGGTTATTCATATTATGAACGAAACATCTTTCTGGATAACGAAAAGACTCGTGACAATGTTCTTAAAGAATTGAATAAAGGTCTGACTCTTGCCAATAAAAATGGAGTCGTTATAATGATAGGTCATGTGTGGTCTGCAGATTTTCTGCCGGAGCTTCTTAAAGAGATTTATCCGGAATTAAAGGCAAAGGGTTACACATTTACTGTTGTATCAAAATCAAAAGGTTTGAAATATTAATCTTAAGGTAAAAATATGAAAGTTTTAGGTATTGAATCATCTTGTGATGAAACCGCCTGCGCAATTGTAGAAGACGGAAAAACAATTTTAAGCAATGTTGTAGCAACTCAGATTCCTTTCCATCAGATTTATAAAGGCGTTGTTCCAGAAATTGCCAGCCGTAAACATGCAGAATGGATTTATCCGGTAGTAAAACAGGCACTTACAGAAGCAAATCTTACCATGGACGATATTGATGCCATTGCCGCAACAAACCGCCCTGGTCTTATGGGCTCTCTGCTGGTTGGCTTTACTTTTGGAAAAACTCTGGCATGGGCTACAAACAAACCTTTTATTGCAGTAAATCATATGCTGGGACACTTGTACGCAGCTCATCTTGTAAATGATATTCCTTATCCATATCTGGGGCTTCTGGTTTCTGGCGGACATAGTATTATCTGTAAAGTTAATAATTTTGATGATCTGGAAATTTTAGGTACTACGGTTGATGATTCTGTAGGTGAAGCTTTTGATAAGGTTTCTAAATTCTACGGATTGGGATACCCTGGAGGAGTTATTATTGATAACCTTGCAAAACAGGGAGATCCAAAATCGGCTCACTTCCCTGTTCCAAAGCTGGATGAAACAGAACACCGTTATGATGTTTCTTTCTCTGGATTAAAAACTGCTGTTATTCATCAGTGCGATTTATTCTGGAACGAGGGTTATGAACATTCAAAAGAAAATATGTGTGCCGCTTTTCAGGAAACTGCCGTTAAAACTCTGGTAAAAAAACTTTTACTGGCTGCAGATGACACAGGACTTAAAACTGTAGTTTGTGGCGGTGGAGTTGCAGCAAACTCAAGACTTAGAGCAATGCTGGCTGACCGTAAAGATTTAAACTGTATTTTTCCACCATTAAAACTTTGTGGCGATAATGGTGCAATGATTGCGGGAGTTGCTTATCATTTCCTTGAACGAGGTGACCGAACAACTTTTGATACAACTGCCTGTGCAAGAATTCCTCAGTTCAAACGAGGTTTAGCACAAGTTCAGCATAAAGGAAACTCAAAATAATCACAAAATAAACAGCAGATAACTGCTAAAGTCTGATTCCCGCAACCACATGCATTGTAAGGAAATCCTGAACATAAATATTTGTTCCGAAATCCTTATAAATGTTTATGTTGGTTGTATTGGTATTTGAAACTCCAATACCAAAATATGGGAATCTTCTGTTTTTTAAATTTACAACAAAGTCTGCATTTGTCTGAATAAAGTAGTAGCAGGGACCTTTTATTCCCTCAATCTCTCCAGCTTTCAAAGTTGCCATTAATTCAAACCGGAACCAGTCAGTTTCAAAAAGCTTGTAATTAAAACCTGCAAAACCACCTGCAGATATAAAGTATGAAATCGCCCCAATATCCACGCCTGCAAAAAAGTGAAAATCATCTTCTACCCGGTCAGTAAAAAACTCATAACCAAGGGAAAACTGCAGTCCTTCCATCCAATAAAAATCATAACCAAAACTATCTGGTACCTGATTAAAACAGTTGTGTTCTATTTCAATTTCATTACTAAGAACAAGAGCTTCTGTCTGAAATATTATTCTTGCAGACAGAGTTGAAGTCATTAAAAGTGCAAATAAAATCAATATCCATTTTTTCATAAAACTCTCTCCTATTCCATTCTCAACACAGAACCTTCAACTGTTCGTTTATTTATAAGTAAAAGATTTTCACTATCAAAAGCATAAATAACAACCGATTTTTCATTCTGATCGTTATACTGTGACTGAATAACATAAATTACATTGTCTTTGAGATAGAATTTTGTGGACCAGCCTTCTTCTATAGAAACCTGCTCTGGAACAGTTACCTTCTCCAAAGTAGTAATATCATAAGCAATAAAATCTAAATTATTAAGAAACCAGTATTTTCCGCCAGAATTTCCAACATACTGTAATCCGATATCCAATGGCCGTTCAGTAAAAGTATTTTTATTAACAAGGACATATTCAGCAAAGCTTTCTTCGCCACCAAGAATAAAGTGAAACTTTTTAACAAGCAGTTCATCACCCACTGAGTCCATTAAAGTATATTGAATAGTATGTTTCCAGCTTTTTGAAACACTCCATTCATAAACTTCATTTCCTTTTACCCCATCGTAAGTAACAAGAGCTTCTTCAAGTTTGCCAGTTTCTGGATTTATTCGGTTCAAATAATATTTTCCCCGCACAGGATATTCATTGCGATCTCGGGTAATAAACCAGAAATATCCGTCTCCACCCTTTTCCACAGGCATATAATTGTTTGCAGAAATACTATTGTTATAGGCATTTTTGATTTTTATTTCTTTTCCAAAAGTATTTGTGTCTGCATCAAAGATTCTGATTAATGTAGTTTGTGTAAGAGAGTCAGAATCATTTATATCTTTTGAAAAAAGCTTATATCTGTAAATGTCATTTAACTCTTCTGAAGCGTTGTAGCCGTAAAGCTGAGCAGCATCTATAAACTCCAGCTGATTATTATCTGGAGACATAAAACATAGCTGCTTTTCATATTTGTAACGAGACAAATATCTAACATTTCCGGAAGAAGTAATGACCTTCTGAAGTTTAGGAGCATAACCAGAATCAAACTTTGTATAAACTTGATCTTTTATAGTTCCATTTTCAAAATCATAAACTGTAAAAGCAGATCCTATAATTCTGGAAGTTTCTATAGAACCACAATTAAATTCTGCCATAACATAATCAGACAGAATAATAGGGTCATTCAACTCTGTAAATTTCTCGTAGGAAGTTTTTTCCTTTACAGAAGAATAATCTTTTACGGGAGACCACACACAAGAAGTAAATAAAACTGGAATAAAAATTAATAAAAACTTTCTCATACCTGAATACTAGCACAAAAAAGTTCCGGAATAAATTGAACCTTGGTGGAATTTGACTTACACCCTGGTGGAATCAGGGGTTACAGCGGCAGAACTTACATCTTTTCCTGTAAATTTAATGATAAAATCAATCTGATTAGTAACGCCCACTTTTTTATAAAGGTAAGCAAGTCGTTTTTTTACAGAACTTAAAGAAAGATTATGATTAATGGCAATTTCTTCGTACTTACAGCCAGAAAGAACTTCCCGTAACATCTGCTTATCACGGTCAGTAAAAGAATCCTCGTTAAAATACTGTTCAATATTTTCTTTCTGCGCTTCCATTAATATATCTGTACTGATTTTTCCAAAAAGATGCTTAACAACAAAGTCCATTGTACCAAGACAACCACAGACGCCAAGCAACTGCATGAAAGAATCGAACAATTCCAGTTTTGAAAAGCGTAACTGAAAGCAGGCAAATCCTGCAAACAAAACTCCTGCAATTATCAGTTTAAGTTTTTTGTGAGTTGCAAAAAATCTGATTTTTCTGCCTACAAAAACTCCGCAGTAATAAATCATAAAAGCAAGAGCAGTAGATCCGTAGGCTATACACATGTAAGAAAAAATAAAAGTCCAGATAATATAGATTCTTAAATCCAGAGGAAATAAAAGCTGGTGAACTTCCGAAATAATAAGAAATATAAGTAAAGGAATAGAAGCAAGAATATAATATTTACGAACATCATCGTGAACAGAAATAATTGCACCAATAAGAGCAATAAAAATTAATAATCCGGAAATTACTGCTACCAGGCGCCAGAATTTATTTTTAGACATGCTTACCAACTTTTTTATTTTTCTTTTGTCTAATAATACCCTTGTTCCTTTAATCGATTCAAGACTCTTTTTTTATCGGCAGTCCACATTGGAGCAATCAGCAGACTTTTTGGTCCATCCCCCGTAAGACGATGTACAACTACGGTAGATGGAATTATTTTCAGAGCAGCCTTCAGTAAATCAAAATATTCTTCCATTTCTAAAGCCTTACACTTGCCGGCTTCATAGTCCTTCTGAAGGTCTGTTCCCCGTAAAACATAAAGGGAAGTAATTTTAATACCGTCAATTCCTGCTTTCAAAACATAATCCACCGAAGAAAGCATATCTTCCTTAGATTCCCCGGGAAGTCCGAAAATAATATGAGTTACTATATGAATGTTTTTATTTACACGGTGGAGTTTTTCAACTGCATCATTAAAAACTTCATTTTTATAACCGCGGCGAATATATTCTGCTGAACTTTCTTTGCAGGTCTGAAATCCTAATTCTATTTGCACAAAAGTTTTTTCTGCCAGCAAACTGATTTTATCCAGAATTTCTTCACTAAGACAGTCAGGTCTTGTTCCAATAGCAATTCCTACCACTTCAGGACAGAGAATTGCCTCACAATATTTTGCGTATAACTCCTCTGGATTTCCGTAAGTATTTGTAAAGTTCTGAAAATAGGCAATATATTTGAGAGGTTTGTGAACCTTTGACTGAACAAGCTTTTTTGCTTCTTCTACCTGCTGTGCAATAGAAAGTCTTGCGGAAGGTACAAAATCACCAGAACCGGCTGCACTGCAAAAAATACAGCCATTTGTTCCTAATGTTCCATCGCGAGTCGGACAAGTACATCCAGCATCAATAGAGATTTTATAGACTTTAGAATCAAAAAGAGTTTTATAAAAATCAGAAGCAGAATAATACATAAACTAGAAAACCAGTTTTAATCCTGCAGAAAGAATAACCGCGTCAAAAGAAAAGTCGGTAAGAATTGAAATTGGAACGTAAAGAGAAGCTTCCGGACCATATTTTAATCTTCCGTAATTAAACATAAAACTTACACCGCCAGAAAGATAAACATATCGAAGATTATCAAAGAACCAGTCGTTTATATATTCCAGATCTTTTGCAGCAGTACCGTAATAACCAGAAGCAGATGAAGAAACTCCACCGGCAAGAGTTCCATATCTTAAGAACATAGCAATTCCCGCAGAAGCACGGAAATCAACCTTATCAAAAAAGTCAATTCTGAACATAACAGGAATATCAATAAGAAAGTGATAAACATTAGCAGTTCTATTTTCAATTTCTGCAGGAGAAACAATATCGTTAGCAACTAAATAATATCCTGTCCAGAATTTAATTCCAGGCTGAAAAGAAAGCCATGCATCTTTTGGAAAAGAAATACCAACATAAACAGGATAAAAAATTGGAGAAGGAGCACTTACAAGTGAACTTTGTGTATTCAAATAAAGAGATGGTGTAAAACCTGCACAAAAACCAACAATATCAAAAAAATCTTTTTTTGGTTTTGTTTCTTCCACAGATGCTGCATCTGACTGAACTTCTGTTAAAACTTCTTCCTGCGCCTCTGCAACTTCCTCTGCAAACAGATTAATTGAAAACGCCAGAATAAGAGAAACTAAAACTGTTGATTTTATGAGATTAAACTTCACGCAATATCCTTTTACTATTATAACATTCGTTTGTAAAGAGTTTCATCCAAATCAACCCGGAGAAATCCACTGCGACTGGTTTTATAAAAAGAGGTTTCTTCCCAGGCAGCATATAAAGTTGTTCCGGAAATTACAAAATCAGAATAAACAAAACCTGCAGGAAGGCGTGGCAAGCGGATGGCAACTGGTTTTCCATTTCTTAAAATATGTTTACCGGGCAAAGCACCTTCAATAAACAAAGTTCCATCTTCAAACAGAGCAGCACTCCAGCTTTCAGAAAGAATCGCCATAGAATTTAATTTCTGTTCTTTTGAATCCGGCAGAATATTTTCATACTTTCTGGAAGAACTTCCACCGGCAGATTTTACTTCGATAATAAATGGAATTTTCTGGTCGAAATTCTTAAGCATATTTTTCAATCGGTTTGGAGCATCTTTATAAGCCAGAAGTGCTTTTGTGCCGCGATAAGCTTCTTTTGATGATTCTGTTACTATAATTTTTTCTGATGCATTTACCGGCGACAAAGACAAAAGCGGTGCAGTTGGATACCACTTAATATAAGAAAAAATTACCTGGGCATCTGTAATTGTTTTGATACTGCAAATCCAGTTTTCTCCATCCCAGTAATAATCGGTTACTTCGGAGTTTGGCGACTCAATAAGATTGTTACAGTTTACCAGAGGATATGAAATATTTGCAGCATCATCAAACTGAACCAGAAATAAATGCTGTGTACCATCATTTTTGTAAGATGGTACAGAGATTGTGTCATTAAAAAATGCACTTTTAAATACAGAGAAAATTGGAGTATTGTTTAAAAAGGCTAAATCACCGGCTGTTCTGTCTGCAAACAAAGTTACATCCCGTGCAAGAGTTACTTTATCGTTTTCAAAACTCATAACTCCCAGACGATTTACAATTGCATAAGCCTTGTTTCCAGTTTCATCATCGCAGGCATTATTAGCGGAGGAAATGCGTACTGCTTCGGTCCATGGAGTAAGGACATTTGCAGGTGCGTACTGAGGTTTTGAAATCTTTACAAAATCATGTTCGTTAAAACAATACCAGGAATGATCTGCTTTTTGCACAGTAACAGAAGGCAACTGTGATTCTGACAGAACATCAGTTTTTTTATTGCCGCAGGAACAAAAAAGTAATCCCACAGCAAAAACAATAGTTAAGCCAATTTTTCTTTTCATATCTCTTCTGTGTATATCGGCAAATTTATAAAGTCCTGTAAGATAATTTTTTCAGATTTATATACAACAAGCAGCAGCTGTTTGTTATCATAAAGATAAATATTTGGTTTATCTGTTTTTATCAGTTCAGACTCTTTTTTAATGAGATTCCAGGGAACATAATCGCAAAAGCAATCCACCGCCAGCACTACCCCTTTTTTTACATTTTTATGATTCAATAAAGTTGCAGTAAAACTACCTTCCGACAGTTTTTGCAATAAAGCAACAGAATCACAAAACCAGGGATTATAATTTTCATCAGCAGATTTTTCTTCTATAAGATTACAGAATTTTTTCCAATTAAAACGGGAAATAAAATCATTTACATAAACTTCCGTAAGATTTTTTTCAAAACCGCTGCAAAATAATGATTTCATAACAAAAGCAGAAAAGCCCTGCTCCCACCGCAAGTGAAGAAAATTATTTTTATCTTCATAAGGATAACAGTTTCCCGCCGGCTTAAAAAAAACAGAAAGTTCATTATCAGCAGAAACTGTTACGGGAGTTGCTATTACACAAAAAGGTTGATTTACTTCTGTAGAAATTGAAAAATTTTTAGTGCTGGTTGTAAAAAGAATCTTGTTTTGAACTGGCATCAGGATTTTATTTTCCACCGAACAACTGACAATTCCTGTTCCATAAATCTCTACCTTCCAGAAAGCCAGAGAAGGAAGAGAGATTTTTGGGTTGGTAGACATATTTTCGGGAAAATCCCATTCCGGCAATACAGTCTGAATTTCATCAATTTTATAATCTTCAACTAACTCTCTGCAGCCTGTTGCCAGAAAAAAGAGACTCATAAAATAAAAAAGGATTTTTGCATTTTTACTGAATATTTTCATACCTAGTAATAGCAAAAATCCTTTATAAATCTGCAGTTTTTTAGAAGAAAAAACTGTTATTTTGTAAAAAATTAACGGAACTTCGCAATTTCCTGCTGACAAAGCTGATCACACACCTCGTTGTATTCAATTCCGGCATGACCTTTTACCCAGTTCCACTCCACATCCATAGAAGAATTAAGGGCATCCAGTTGAACCCAAAGTTCCTGATTTTTTACAGGTTTTTTATCGGCAGTTTTCCAGCCTTTTGCTTTCCAGCTGTGAATCCACTGAGTAATACCATTTTTTACATACTGACTGTCAATGTTTACAATTACTTTTCGACCTGCAAAAGAAGGAGTATTTTTAATTACAGACAAAGCTGCAATTGCCGCAGAAAGTTCCATTTTGTTGTTAGTTGTCAGAGCTTCTCCGCCACTTAACTGTTTTGCAACTCCATCAGCAATAACAACAATTCCCCAGCCGCCAGGACCAGGATTTCCGCTGCAGCCACCGTCTGTGTAAACAATAATTTCGTTCATTATGCAATTACACCTTTTGTAGAAGGAATTGAACCTTCACGGCGAGGATCAATTTCTACGGCTGCTCTAATTGCTCTTGAAACAGCTTTGAAACTTCCTTCAATCTTGTGATGATCACTGCGACCACGAATTACATCAATATGAAGATTACACTGAGCCGCATTTACAAAACCCTGCCAGAAATCTTCAAAACAATCTGTCTGGAATGAGGCTTCTTTTCCGCCACTTACAGAAACCAATGGAATTCCTGTTAAATTTGCATTACTTACAAGATATGCTCTTCCACCAAAATCTACAGCAGCCTGAATTAAACTTTCATCCATTGGATAAATAAAAAATCCACTTCTGTAAATACCGGCACAGTTTCCTAATGCTTTTCTAAAACATTCACCAAGAACAATACCTGTATCTTCAATTGTGTGATGCTGATCTACTTCCAGGTCGCCTTTGATTGAACCAGACAAATCGAAAAGTCCGTGTTTACAGAAAGATTTAAGCATATGATCAAAAAATCCAATAGGATTTTCAACTTCACATTTTCCAGTTCCATCAAGATTCAAAGTAAGTTCAATCTGAGTTTCCCCAGTAATTCTTTTTACAGTTGCAATTCTTGCCATATTTTCCTCTTTTTTCTTATCACACGGATTATGGAAAATCTAACGATTTTCCTGATTTTTAAAAGCAGTTATTCGCTCCCATTTTAACGAAAATTCTCCAAAATTAAAGAGCAACCCAATTTTTTTATCAGCTGCTTTTAAATAATTAAGAACTTGAGCCTTGTGTGTTGCTGCAAGTTTGCTAACAGCCTTCAGTTCAACAATTATATTATCGAAACAGACAAAATCAGCATAATATTCTTTTGACAGAATTTTTCCCTTATATTTTATCGGTAAATACTTTTCACGCTCATAAGGGATTCCTTGAAATTTAAATTCTTCTTCTAAAGCTTCCTGATAAACAGACTCAAGAAAACCATTACCAAGTTCCTTATGGACCTCAATACAAGCATTAATTATCTTTGCAGTTTGCTCTTCGAATTCTAACATCTATTTCCTATTCTTATCACACGGATTAGGGAAAATCTAACGATTTTCCTAAATCAAAGTAATAAAAATATAATAAAATAAATGCTTAAAAATAAAGAAAAATCTTTTTATTTAAAGATTTTACGTTAGTAAAATCATAATCCGTGTGATAATTTTTTCTCACACGGATTATACACATTAAAGCATAACTTTACGCAATTCGTACTCTACAATATCGCTTGCGCCCAGACTCTGGAGTTTTGGTAACAATGTTGGAACTTCAGATTTTTTAACGGCGATTTTTACTGCATAACCGTTTCCACCAAAGAGAGGAGAAACTGTTGGGCTCTTCATTGCAGGGATTCCTTTGATTAATGCATCAAAATCTTTTTCTGCAACGTTCATTTCAAGCATAACACGATCACGGGCATTTAATACTGTTTCAAACAGCATTTTAAGCTCCATGATTTTCTGTTTCTTTTCTGGATCGTTCATTGCTTCTTTTGAAGCGTACATTCTTGTTGAAGATTCCATTAAAGTATCAACAATCTTAAGACGGTTTGCTTTTAATGAAGAACCAGTTGAAGTATTATCAATCAAAATCTGAGCAATAGAATCATCTGTATCCTGAACAAAACCTTCAGAAGTACCCCATGTACGGAAAATTGTACCATCAATTTTTTTGTCTTCTACATAGCGTTTACTTAAAGCCTGATATTCAGTAGCAATTGTTACAGGACCTTTAAGAAGTTTTTCATAATCACGGGCTTCAGGAATTGCTGCAACAATACGAACAGGATCAAAACCTAAATCCATAATTTCAACAACTTTATCTTCTACTCCGTTTTCATAAACCCAGTCTTTACCACTGAAACCAACATCAGCTTTATTGCTTGCAAGAAGCAAACTTGTAATCTGTGGTTTTACAACCTGAAAAGCTAAATCTTTCTGATTTGTTGTAGGGAAATACTGTCTGTCTGGAAGATGGATAGAAATACCAACATCGCTTAAAAGTTCGTAAACCGATTCGTAAATTCTTCCTTTTGCCAGTAAAATCTTTAATTTTTCCATTTTTTCCTCCAGACTGCTTAAGCAGCACTTTATTAATTTAGTATAATTTTATAGAAAGAATGATGAAAATTCAATGCAGATAACAAATTCTATGATATAATTAAGCACTATGACACAAATACTTTTATCAGAGAGAGAGTTTTTTGAGTCACATTCAAGACGAGTAAACAGAATTATTGATTTGATTCTGTTTGTTGCGATTTTAGTGCCGGTAAGTTTTATTGTACTTACCTTAGCAGGAATTTGGGCTGTTCCACACACCTATTCTTTTGCGTTACTTTTAATTACCCTTGCCTCTGCTTTTATTCTATTACTGATGAATAAATTCATTAGTAATTACAAAATTCCAATGTTTTTTGGATTATTAGCATGCTCAATTTTTATTTTTACTATTGGTTATAAGCCCTTTATTGCCATAAGTCTTTCATTTGCATTTGTTCCATTTATCAGTTGTTTGTATCTGGACAGAAAACTGACAAACATTATTTCAGTATTAAATCTTCTGCTTACAATGGTTTGTTTTATTTTCCGTGCAAAAACTTTCAACATTTTCTTTGAATATAAATTCCTGGAACAGACTGCTTTTGACTGGTTTAAATCTAACTTTTTTGGTGTTGCTATTGAATATATTTTTGTATTCCTTCTTACAAATGCACTTTCCAGCAGTTATACTTTGATTATTCAGAAATTAATTGAAAAACAGGAAAATTCTGAAGTCAACAATAAAAAACAGAAGGATATTCAATTCGAAATAATTGAATTCATTTCTAAATGTTTTAACAGCTACAATTCAACAAATGCTCATCATGAAATTCATACTCAGCTTTATGTTGAATTAATTGCAAAAAAATTAAAGGAAAATAAATTATTCTCTGAAATCCTCACCGACGAAACTATTGAGCTTTACAGACAGGCGGCTTTTCTTCATGACGTTGGTGCCTTCCATGTACCAGAAAATATTCTGAACTCTTCTAAAATTTATACAGAAGAAGAAAGAAAAATTATGGAAACTCATACTACAGAAGGTGCTAAACTTCTGGAATTCCTGCCAACTATTGGAAACGGCAACTTTAATAAAATTGCAGCAGAAATGGCTTTGAATCATCACGAACGCTGGGATGGAAAAGGTTATCCAAACCAGTGCAAAGGCTCTGAAATTCCTTTATGTGCAAGAATTATGGCTGCAGCAGATTCTCTTGATGCCATGATTAGTCAGCGTCTGTATAAAGAACCTGTTACCATTGAAGAAGCTCTGAATATTTTCCAGGAAGAAAAAGAAAAACAGTTCGATCCAGCAATTGTAGAAACAATTTTAGGATTAAAAAAGGAAATTGAGCAGATTGATAAAACCTTCAAACAGGAAGAAAAAATCTCTATTTCCAATTAATTTCTGTGATATAATTAATTATCCTTAAAATCTCATATAAATAAAAAAAGGAAATATAAAATGCCAATTACAAAATATTTGGAACGCAACGCAGAACTTTACGGTAATGACTGCGCTCTGGTAGAACTTAACCCAGAAATGAAAGAAAACCGTCGACTGACATGGAAAGAATTTGATCTTACACAGCCAGAACCAAATCTTCCATACCGCCGTGAAATCTCATGGAAAATTTTTAATGAAAAAGCTAACCGTTGTGCACACTATCTTTTAGAAAGAGGTGTTCGCCGAGGAGATAAAGTTGGTATCTGGATGATGAACTGTCTGGAATGGCTGCCAATTTATTTTGGTATTCTTAAAACCGGTGCTTTAGCAGTTCCATTAAACTTCCGTTATGCCAGCGATGAAGTTGATTATTGTCTTGATTTGGCTGATATTTCTGTACTTTTCTTTGGTCCAGAATTTATTGGTCGTCTTGAAACAATTTCCGACAAAATTATGAAAGGTCGTCTCCTCATTTATGTTGGAGAAGGTCTTACACCAATGTTTGCAGAAAACTATGTACAATCTGCAATGAACTACTCTTCTGAAAATCTTGATATTGAAATTACAGATGATGATGATGGTGCAATCTACTTCAGTTCAGGAACTACAGGTTTCCCTAAAGCAATTTTGCATAAACACCGTGCATTAATGCATTCCTGTGCCTGTGAACAGAATCACCATGGACAGCAGAAGGATGATGTTTTCCTCTGTATTCCACCTTTGTATCACACTGGTGCCAAAATGCACTGGTTTGGTTCATTAATCAGTGGAAGTAAAGCAGTTCTTCTTCGTGGTACAAAGCCAGAAAATATTCTTCAGGCTGTTAGTGATGAAAAATGTACAATCGTATGGCTTCTTGTACCTTGGGCTCAGGATATTCTTGTGGCCCTGGAAAGAGGCGATTTGAAGATGGATAACTATCAGCTCTCTCAGTGGAGACTTATGCACATTGGTGCTCAGCCTGTTCCTAAAAAGCTTATTGAAGACTGGAAAAAATACTTCCCTCATCACGATTATGATACTAACTACGGTTTGTCAGAATCTATTGGACCAGGTTGTGTTCATCTTGGTGTTGGAAACGACCACAAAATTGGTGCAATTGGTATTGCCGGTTATGGCTGGAAAGTTAAGATTGTTGACGAAAAACGCCAGGAAGTAAAAAAAGGTGATGTTGGCGAATTAGCAGTCTTTGGACCAGGTGTTATGGTTAAATACTACAAAAACCCAGAAGCAACAGCCGAAGTTATGGATGACGAAGGATGGCTTTATACAGGTGATATGGCAATGGAAGATGAAGATGGATTTATTTTCCTTGTTGACCGCAAAAAAGATGTAATTATTACTGGTGGTGAAAATATTTATCCAGTTCAGATTGAAGACTTCCTGCACAAAATGCCAAAAGTTAAGGATGTTGCAGTTATTGGTCTTGCAGATGAACGACTTGGTGAAATCACTGCTGCTATTATTGAAATTAAAGCAGGTGAAACTTGTACAGAAGATGAAATCAATCAATTCTGTATGGATTTACCAAAATATAAACGCCCAAAGAAAATCATTTTTGCACCTGTACCTCGTAACCCAACTGGTAAAATTGAAAAACCTAAGCTGCGCGAAATGTACAGAACAATTGATCCTTTTGCCAGTATGAAAGGCTAAAAGAATCAGGCAAAAAAAAACCACAGATTTGAATCTGTGGTTTTTTTATTTAACGGTTTATTAAACTATGCGCTTAATTTACCATTCTTTTTATCAAAGTAAGACTTTGTTTCTCTAGCAGCAACACCAGAAAGAACAATCAAAGAAATACAGTTAGGAATTGCCATCAAACCGTTTGTGATATCAGCAATTGTAAATACCTGAGTTACTGT
>JAKSTK010000046.1 GCA_024402615.1 Treponema sp. | reverse complement strand
CCGTGGTTCCCCACAAAATGCCGGCTAAAAGAATCGAAGAAAAATGTTTTTTCATGAATTCTATTTTCCTGTTTTGACAAAAAAAATCTATATATATAGTGCAGGATTTTGAAAATCCTGATTTATGAAAAAGGAGGCCTTATGGGCGTATCAAAAGAAAATGTAAATGCTGCACCTCAGTACAAAGACAGACTGTTCCGTGCAATCTTCAGTGATCCGGATCATAAAGACTGGTTATTGTCTTTGTACAATGCAGTGAACAATTCAAGTTACACAAATGTGGACGACCTGGAAACAACCACTCTGGATGATGTCATTTATATGAAAATGAAAAATGATATATCATTTATTATCAACAATCAGATGTCACTTTACGAACATCAGTCCACGTATTCTCCAAACTTACCATTGCGTGGATTCATGTATTATGCAGAACTTCTGCGAACCCGTTATCATGACTACAAAATCTATTCTTCTTCTCGAATAAAAATCGCCACACCGAATTACATTGTTTTTTATAACGGTGATAGAGATATCGGCGAACGGAAAGTCGTACGGCTTTCAGATTCCTTTGAAGTTCCTGTGAAGAATAATGATGAAGTTTATGAATGGACCTGCATCATGCTGAATATTAACAAGGGACGAAATAATAAACTTGTTGAAAGCTGCAAAGCCTTACAACATTATGTTGAGTATGTTAATATGATAAAAGAAAATCGTAAGGCAGGCATGAACCTGAATAACGCCGTTGAAGACGCACTTGATGTTGCAGTAAAACAGAAGTTCTTAAACGGCTATTTTGAACGCCATAGAGCAAGGATTAAAGCTATGAGTTTAACTGAATATGATGAAGAAGAAGCAAAAAAAGTTTTTCACGACGACGGCTATAACGAAGGCGTTCAGGCTGGTGCTGCAGAACAGAAAGCCAAAGACGATTTGATTATTCAGAAAATTACTCAGGAAAAAGAGGCTGCGATGAGTGCGAAAGACGCTGAAATCGCCCGCATTTTGGAAGAGAACGCAAAAATGAAAGCATTACTTGCAACAAAAGCTTAAACGGCTATTTTGAACGCCACAGAGCAAGGATCAAAGCTAATCTTGCGAAAGACTTACCACTTACAAAGAAAAGCCCCTGAACGGGCGGTCCAAAAGGACTGCCTGCCCAGGGGCTTAGTTTTAAGTAATGTGTTTACTTATATGAGTGTGCTATTCACTGCCTCGCATCTGTGCAGATTCAAGACAATTCAGTTTACTTCCGGTACTGTCTACAATCTGGTAAAGCAGAACATCGTTTGCAGTACCATTACCGTATGTAATGCTGTAGTTTCTGTTATAATCAAAATTACCAGCACCATCCCTCACTATCGTAAAAGACTTCTCACCATAAGTACTTGTTCCTGTAGTTGATGCTTTTATTTTACCTATATCAGTTCCACTTGTTTCTTTCCAAACTCCGACGTTAATCTTGTCTTCACGTCTTACAGAAAGTGTATTAACTGAAGGAATAATACTGCTTTCCCAGGCACCAGTATAAGTCATGTTACTGTCTACACCGGCAAGAGTTGCTGTTTTAGCCTCAGAAGTTGT
Organism: Treponema sp.; assembly: GCA_024402615.1. GTDB lineage: Bacteria > Spirochaetota > Spirochaetia > Treponematales > Treponemataceae > Treponema_D. The sequence continues at coordinate 15,092 of JAKSTK010000046.1, read as the reverse complement.
GGCAGAACTCAAAGCGGCTGCAGCTGTTGCTGTAAGGTATGCATGCTTTGCTTTTCCTGTTGTACTGTAGTAACCGATATACGGAATTGGGTTTCCAGCAGAATTCAAAGCTACGTCCAGAGTTGCATGCTGACCAACACCGTCTGTTGCATCAACAATACATTCAGTAAAGTCTGCTGAATAGTTTGGTGCATAAGCATAATACAGGTAACCGTTTCCGGCATAAGCAACAACATGGATACCACCATTTACATCTGCCATTATCTGACAGTATTCTCCGCCACCAGCATTTTGGAACAGAGTTTTATTACCAGTCCAACTAGCAGCAGCTTTATTGTTTTTCAAAGTGTCAATGCTTCCAATTGGATTAACGATATAACTGTAACGCAGGGCATTTGCACCTTTATCAAACCACACGGCACTTACAACATCCTGGCTTGAAGCGTTCTTACTTACTGCAACTGAAGTATACTGACCGGCACCTTTGTTCGTAATACTGCTGCTTGCTATAACTTGGGAATCACGCTTATCATCCCAGGTAGGAGTAGAAATAACAGTTTTATTTCGTGGTAAACTAGAATCTATAAACATTCCAAAACTGTCACTTCCACTTCGTGTACGATAATTAATTCCATTATCATAATCAGGCATATTCCAATTTTCTGTAATATTAGTTGGTTGTGTAACACTTCCATCATTTGCAGGTACTTCCCCTGCGCGGAAACGGATTTCATCATGCATTGCATCATAATAAACCATATACAGGTTTACACTATTGGTTGTTTTTGTAGAAGCAAAAGCCGGAGACTGGAATCTCTGTCTGTTTATCACAAGTTTACTATCTCGATTTTCACCTGTTGTTTCCAGGAATTTCAAGTTTGTATGATACTGCATAAAGCCAGGACTGGAAATTGAATAACCAAATCCCCAGCGGGAAGTCATAAGTGCAAATGCATCAATAGCATCATCTTTCGATGTATCTCCAGGCTGACCCGCGCCAACAGTCTCACCGCTTGCATCAACATGGAAGCCTACAGAAGGCTCCTGAATAGTATCCCAACCGCGTGCCCATGAGGTACTGGATGTTGCGTTATTGCTTGTTCTTGTATTTGCCGAACTTGCCATAGCAAAAACAGTACCGTCAGAGTAAGCATACTGAATCAGTCCGTTATGAGAGTTTACCTGCATTGTGGTTCCACCCATAGAATTAAATTTAGGTTCTACAACGCGGTCGTTGAATTCCCATACGTCAAAAATAATGTCGTCAGTAAGGCGGTTATTGTTATCGTCGTTAGGTACACGGTTATAGGCGTAGGTGTACAGTTCGTCGTAATCGGCAGAAGCGTCACTTACTGGAACCAGCTGACCACTTGAGTTCTTTTTACCTTTATAACTACCACTTGCATTATTATTGTTCAGATTATTCATAAGAGGAATACCATTTACTTTACAATCCAATGCCGTACTCTTAAGTGCTGCAGCAGTGAAAGAAATCTGTCCTGCAACATTTTTTGTAACAGTTCCACCATTTGTTACTGCTACAGTAGTACCGTTCAGGTTGAAACCTTTAAGTGTAATAGTTTCTGATGTTTTATTATTAATCTTTTCAGCTCTTGTTTCATCTACAACCGACTGAACAGGATAATGTCCTGTAGCTGTACGGTTATACACAGAAGGATTTGTTTCTTTCATAGAAGAAAGACTTGTTACTACTTCTGTAACATAAGGAACAATATCCATTTTATAGTCTGCAACAGTAGAGGTTGCATCATTAGTATCTACAGCTGTTACATTAACTTTCTTATCAAGACCAGTCTGTCCGGAAATCTTTGAAGTATCCAGAGTAAGTTCCCAGTTTACAGAATGACCGTCCTGAGTAACTCCACCGTTTGAATCTACAACAATCAGCGTGAAACCTGTTCCTGTTGGAGTACTCCAAGTTCCACTTGCAGCTGTATATTTTGATTCACATTTTGTAGTTGAGCCATCAATAATTCCGTCGAATGTAACTACAAGTTTACTGAGAACTGTTTCATCGTAAGCAGTACCACGGATAACAATAGTTCCGGAAACTTTAGGGTCTGCATCATAAACCCCACTGGTTGCTGCACTTTCGCCCTGACCTACGGCTGTTCCATCAGCTTTTCTTGGAACCCAGTCATCTTCAAGTTCAATGTGTCCCAGAGGTTTGTTTACATTTGTTGTATCCCATGCTACAGAGTTGTTTCCTGCTTTACGTTTGTTCCAGAAGAATGGCGAAACTGTTGCAGTTGGATCTGAACCATCTGTAATATCCTGGTAAAGTTCTACGTTCAGAACACAAGAACCTGAGTCTGTTCCTGGTGTTGATTCTTCTGTTGAATCCCAGAAGCTGAAGCGGAATGTATTTACTCCGTCTTCACCATTAGAATCGATGGCATCATCATCCAATTCAATTTCAGAAACATCAAGTTTTTTAGTTGTTTCATTAATAGTTGCAAATTCTTCTGTCTCTCCTGTTTCAGCTGTTTCCAGACGTTTTCCGTCTCCTGTTCCTTCAGCTTTACTGAATATGTAATGGATATTTCCGTTTCCGCCTACAAATTCAGGAATTACATTCAATCCACTTACTACCTTCCAGTTTTTACCCAAAGATTCTGTTTCTCTAGAAGGAACCAGATTCCATACATCTTTACCCTGGTCAGTTACTGCTTCGCCCCAGTTATTCTTAAATGCATAGAACTGAGTATATTCGCTTTCATCTACTTCACCACTGTGATTCAAGTCTGTACCAAGTTTTACACTGGTAATACGTGGAGCGTTATTTGAAATACGGGTTGAAACTTCTCCAGAACGGCTGTTTCCTGCAGCGTCGAATACTACTACATGAAGTTCTACAGGACCATCTTTAATGACAGAAGAGTCAAAAGAAGCCTGCCAGATATAGTTACTTCCCTGTTTTGTAATTCGTTCTACAATACCGTCACCATCACCACCTTTCTCATTTCCTGATTCATCCCGGCTTTCATCCGACTTATCAACAGAGAAAGCATAAACAAACTGTGCTTTCTGTTTATTATCTGTCCAGGCAGATTCAATTTTTTCGGTAACAGTTATTACTTTATTTTCTGTATCAATAGTATCGATTTTCTTATAAACATTTCCAATTATTACAAGACCACCGACACGAATGTATTCATTTAATTCACCAACAGTGAAACTGAAATTATCGGAACCTTTAGTAATGTCAATTTCTGCGCCAACAGGAAGTCCGTCAGCATTAAAGGTTGGAGCTCCTTCTACCTCATTTCCATCTTTATCTACCAGATTAATTTCGTCACCAGTCATTACATTAAAGAGACGGCGTTTCTTATATGTAGTTGTATCTCCGCTGGTAGTTTTTTCTGAATAACGTTCCAGATAGAACACTGCACGAGTGAAGCCCGAACCAGGTTCATTTACTTTACCGGAAACCATTGTAAATCCATTAGAATTCTGCATATATGTTGAAGAATTCAAATAGTTTCTTCCATACTCACCGGCATAAAGAACAAGGTCATTTGCAGAACTTCCGTCTTCAAAAGCAGGAGCGTCGTTATCGATATTTACAGAATACATTTCTTCCTTAGAAGCCTTATTCTGCGCATTAGCATTTGTTGCTTTAAGGATAGTAGAGAATTTTCCACCCACTGGATTAACTGGCAGCTTCAAATTATATCCTTTTGTTATTGCTGTAAGACCAGTAGAAGTAGTCAATGCTACTTTATCCTGCTCAACAGATTCAATATTATTTTTATCAGTTACAGAACCTTCAAGGAACCAGTTTTCTCCCTTTACGTATTTATCTGTTTCATAAGGAGTACGTTTAATTTCATTATTACTTCCATCATACTGAACCAGATAGAACTGACTGAACTGTGGCAGATCATTATTTACTGTCACACTAAGAGTTTCGGTCCATGCACTAACAAGAGTATTCTGATCGGCATCTCTTGCCAGCATGCGGATTTTCAAAGGTGTATTTGTCTCTAATGCAGAAGCATCAAATTCCGCATTCCAGCTTCGTGTACCTTCTGCTTTTACACCCCATGTTTTTCCCGAAAGATTTTCTGCATTAACAGTTTCTATTTCTTCGCCTGACTGTACATTAAAAATTTTGTATTTTTTTTCGCTTCCGCTAAGCCAGATTGCATCATCATTGTCAAAACCGTCACCATCTACATCATACTGAACGTATACCGAATGGATATCTACATCATCTTCGGCAGTACCTGCCATACGGATAGTTCCACCAAGAGTAACTGCATTTTCTACAGGATAAGTTCTCTTGATTTTTGGACGGGCAGCATTCGGATTATAACGAATTTCATTATCAGTTACATAAGTATGGTTTCCACAATTATCTTCTACACGGAACCAAACAGGAATCTGATAAATCTCAGAATCACCTATTTCATATCCTGAATATTTTGGATCAATTGTTGTATTACTTGAAAGACTATCAAGAGTTATTCTAAGTACAATATCTGATAATGTAACTCCCGCTTCACTCCATGAAACAGATTCTGAAGCTATTGTTTCCGTTTTTAATGGTACATAATACTTAACATTATTTATTCCCGAGTTTGCTTCGTTATCATCATTCACAGTTGCACTGACAGCAACAACACCTGTAACTTCATCATCAGAAACTGGTGTAAAGTTTGCAATTGCATTTGAAGAAGATGGTGCACTGTTATCACAGGTAATAGAAACCTGTCTAAGAGCTGGAATACCGTCCGAGTTATCTGCAATACTAACTTCAACTGGAACTGAACCACTATCCATAGAGGCAAAATCTATAACATAAGTAAATCCAGAAGCAGAATCATGTGAAACAGAATGAGAAATTCCATTTACAGAGACTGAAACATTAAGCTGAGCTGTCGGCAGGACGTTATCGCTTCCTGTAATTGTAAGCTTTGCATAGCGTTTTTTAGGTCCACCATAGTGAACACCTGTTGCCAGTGGAGCCGCTGTTCCCCAGTTTGAATTATCTGAACTTACCTGAACCTGAATGCTGTCAATTACAGGAGATGTTCCATCCACATCAAAATCAACCCCGGTTGTAACTGGAGTTACTCCATTCTTTTCATAAATACGAGGCTTAACCAAATCAAAAAGACGATCATTATCTGTAGATTCAAATATTGCTTCTGATTTATCTTCTACCTGGAAATAAACTACATAGCTACCGTCTACAGAGTTTTCTTCTTCAACTGGAATTTCATATTCAAATTTTCCATTTGCTGCAGGTTCAACAACTTTCCATCCGTCATTCTCTTCAACAACATTTACAAAAGAATCCCCAGACTTACGTACAACCTGAATAGCAAAAGAAGAAATTCCATCATCGTCTGTAACGGTTCCAGTTATTTTTCCGCTTCCAAGAGTTGTTGTTCCGTCTGTTTTAATGCTGTCCAGAATGATTGCAGGACGGTCGCTGTCCTGATCAATATTTAGGGAAATTTCATCTGTTGAAACGTTTCCTGCAGCATCTGAAATCACAACTGTAAATATTTTAGAACCAGTAAAGAACGTTCCATCTGAGTTCTTAAAATCAGAGGTATTCAGACTAAAAGACCAATCTCTGGTTTTTCCAGTTCCAGTTACAGAAACGGAATTTCCAATTATTTCCTCTCCACACTTAAGTACTGCAGCCGGATTTTCTCCTAAATTTTCATCCTTTACAGTTCCTTTAAGAGTGATATTCTTGTTTACCGTTGCATTATTTGAATGGCTTGTGTATTCAACCTTTGGCAATGTACGGTCCAGAATAAATTCACCAAGTTTTGTTTCTGAATCATTACCAGCGATATCTGTAACACGAACCCAGATTTCATGCTTTCCTTCTTCTTTTGCGTTAAAGTCTATTTCTTTATTTTCTACAGTTCCACTTGAAGAAAGATTTATTGCTTCAGTATATTTCTCTGAATCTTTAAACCCAGCTTTTGGTCCTAAAACTGCAGTTGCAAGACCAGAAACTGAATCAACCGATCCATCACTGGCAGTAAAGTTTACTTTTACTATGTCTTTTCCTGTAACAACTCCACTGGCAGAAATATAAGCAACTGTATTTTCTTCAGATACTGTCTGTTTTACAGTTGGAGCCGTTGCATCTACTTTTACAATAACTGGAAGTTCAGCAGTATTTCCAGCTTCATCAATAAATACATATTTTACTTCATTGTTTCCGTCACTAAATGAACGGGTCTGACTAAATGAACCAACATGGTTTTCAACAGTCATTACAAAAGATTCTCCTTCCTGAGAAGAATCACCTGCTACTGAAACTGTTCCGTTCAGGTTATCATCTTTTATACCGGAAACCGAAACTTTTATAGAACCCTGATTAAACCATTTGTCAGGATTATATGCTGCATCATCAAGTTTAATTACTATCGAATCAAGACTTGGGCTTGCACTATCAACCTTATACTTTAAAGTCTTTGTTGAAGTGAAGCCGTATTTATCTGTAAGACGGTATTCTGTAATAACATCTTTTGTTGACTGTCCAGAATAACTATGAGTAATTGCCTTTTTATCTTCTGAATATGAAATACCTGTACTAATCCAGCTGTCTCCAGACTTATATTCAAGTTTTTCTACGCCATTATCATCGTCAACAGTGAATTCAATATCGTACGTTCCCTTTACGTACATATTATCATAATAAGTTCTGCTATCCAGTTTCTGACTAACAAATTCAGGAGATTTTGTGTCTATGGCAAACGAAAGAACATAAGGTTCGCTAAGAGGCGAAGCAAGGTCTTCTTCATATGCTTCTGTTACTACAAAGTCTATAGTATGTGTTCCGGATTTACGTAAATCGCCCTCTGGAATTGTATATGGAGAAGAAACTTTTACACCGTTTGCAGTTACAATTACATCTCCGTCATCATCTTCTGCTGCAAAATCAATTGTCCATCCTGATGAACCGAAAACACTGATTCCATCTTTTTCTGCATCAATATTTGCATTTACAAAAGAAATTATTGGTTTATCTGTTGACTGATCTACAGTAAACTTGATTTCACTCACTGCAGGATTACCAGCTTTATCTTTTGCAGTTACTTTCAGTTTGTAATTATCATTATCAAAAAGTTTTGTTGTATCAACAGAATAAGTAAATGAAGTTTCAGAATTTTTAATTTCTGTTACTTCTTTCATATTATTAGAGACATCATTTGTCTCACTATCCCAACCTTTATATAGTTTTACTGTTGTTTCTGATGTAACCCCTGAACCTGCTTCATCTTTTACAGTTCCAGAAATAAGAATATTTCCGTTAACCTTATTTCCATTAAGAAGTCTTGTGATTGAAGCATTAATTTCCGGCGCTGTGGCGTCATAGTTTATACTCAATTCTTTTTCTGCACTAAGACCAGAAAGATCTTCCGCTTTTATTTTAATAGAAAGAATTGAATCTTTATCAGAATCAGATAAAGTGAATTCTTTTTCAAAATGAGAAATACCAGTATCTTTATCAAATGAAACTTTTTCTACAGACACTGCAGCATTTTTATTCAGCTGAACAGTAACCTGAGAAAGATGTGCTTCTTTTACATCAAAACTTAATTTGAAATTTCCGTTTACTGGTATACCGCTTGCATAAGCACTTTCTCCAATTTTTTCATTTTGAATTACAGGAGCTACACCGTCTACAACAATATAAAGTGTTTTTTCTTCTGCTTTGTTTGCTTCAGGAAGTTTTGTTTTTTCTACGTCGTCTGAAGCATTGATTTTAAGAATATAATTTCCGGCTGCATCAATTCCCAAATCATCTTTAATATTACAGTTGAAAGTTGTTTTTCCTGTAAAAATAGCTTTCTTTGTTGTTCCTTCAACAGAAACAATTACCTCTCCTACACCGTCATCATCACTTACTGTTCCAGAAAGAATATTATTTGTATTCAAACCGAACATGTTTTTATTTGCAGTTTCAACTGCTTCAAAACTTGTAAGTGAAATATCAAACTTTGAAGAGTCAAAGGAGATAACTGGCTTATCTGTGCTTTGATCAATATGGAAAGTTTTTGTATTTGAACCAAAGTTTCCAGCACGGTCCGTTGCGGTAAGGGTTACACTAAAGGATGTTTTATCTTCAAATTCTGTTGTATCAATTTCTGTTTTTTCAAAAAACTTTCCATTGAAGCAACTTGTAAATTCCATAGATTTACTTGAACCATCTTTTGCTGTGTAATCGACAGTCCCAGTAATATTTACAACTCTATCGTTATCCAGTCCTTTCCCTTCCAGATAAATAATTCCGTTTACAACATTTGTATTGATTACCGGATATATCTTCATTTCTTCGTCAGAAATAGAAGGTAATCTTTCGTCATAATAAAGATTTACTGTTAATGCCTTGCTATTCTGCGAATCATCTGAAGCTGTAAATATAATTGATTTATCACCGCTGGTCTCGCCTGCTGAAGGACTCCAGGTATAGTTCACATTCCAATATGTTGTAGAATCAGCTGCTTGTTTACAACTGTCTGTTCCCTTAAGTTCAGTATCTCCAACTTTCAGTGACTTTAAGTTTCCTTCTTCCAGTCCAAAAGAAATATCTACATTCTTTCCTTTAGCGATATAATATTTTCCATTTTCATTATATGGATTTTTTCTATCCACTTTTACTTCAATTTCTGAATCAAACTTCGGCGAAGTACCGTCTACAAGAATTCCATATTTTTTTGTGGTGCTTTTACTTGTTGGTAATGTTCCAACACTATCTGTAGCTTCAAACTGTAATTTATATTTTCCGTCTTTTGTAATTACACCTGAATCATAATAATTCCAGACAATTTTACCATCAGAAAGAACAAGATCTTTCCAGTCTGTAGTGATAGGAGTTTCTGAATTGTTTTCACCAATACCCCAGACATATACTCTAAGGCATCCAGTGTTATTTACCCCATCATCATCAGCGATAGTAATAATAATAGTATTTCCTGAACTGAGCCCCAGGTTATTTTCAGAAATATTTTCTGTATCATTCAGGCTGATCTCAATTCTTGGTCTGTCTGATTCCTGATCAACAAAATAAGTTTTTTCATCAATTTTCACATTTCCAAAAATATCTGTTGCTTTTACTTTAAGAACTACTTCTTTTTGGTCAACATTACTTGTATCAAGCACAATAACACCTGAATTGTCTGAATCCAGTGCAATCACACCTGAATCTGAATTAATAGCATCCCATTGAATGAAATATTCTGCTTTTTCAATTCCTTTTGCATCTGAAACTGTTACTGGAATTTCTACAGTTCCATTAAGAAGAAGTTTTCCATTCTCACCTTCAATGAAAGGCCTAACCTCTTTTATATTTACAACCGGATTCTTTCTATCCATATTCAGCTTATAATTTACAGCTGTTAATCCGTCGGCATTATCTTTTACTTCTACTCCAAAAACAAGCTTATAGTTACCTTCTGTTTCAGGCATCCATAATTTAGTTGTTCCATCAGCATTCTTCAGAGTCCATCTATATTCATAATTTGAGTTATAGTCTGAAACCAGCTGTTTTTCCCAGATATACTTTCCAGCTGCTTCTTCAACAAGTAAACCATTATTATCTGCAAGTGCATAAGTAACTTTAGGGAAATCCTGAGCTATAGATTCTCCGGATGTTGTAACTTTAAATTCCAGAACAAAGTTTTCTGTTTCTGGACCAATCCAGGCGCCTTCTGCATTTTTTGCTTCGACCCAGTCCCCTTCTTTTTTGAATTCGATTTTCGGAGCTGCAGTTTCCTTTACTACATGGAAACCGTACCAGTTTCTATTCTGCTCTGAAAAATCCAGCCCATTACCATGTAGTCCGTCTTTTCCAAGAACAACAAGTCTATAACGATTATGAACAACAAGTTTCGGGCTGTCCAATTTTATATCATGAACATATGCTGTTTCCAATGTGCCAGGTGCTTTTCCGTCAGATCTGGTACCAGTTTCCTTAAGCATAATTAATTCTTCTGTATCTTTTGATGAATCCGTCCACGATTCAGCCCAAGCTCTTATTTCTGCATCTGATTTTATTCTCTTTGTAAAAAGCCCGGTTCCTGCTTCAGTTTCTTCTATTTTTTCAAGAAGAATACAAATATTCTCCGGAAGGAATTCTGTATTATCATTACCGCAGGCAAACATTACTGTGAGACCAGAGTCCAGATATACCTGGTTAAAATCAAAACTTGTCTGATCATAAGAGTCAATGTTCCATTTTGGATTGATTTCAGGATCAATAAGAAGTTTATTTACCTTATTAAAATCTATGGCACCACTTGTCTTTGTATATGCAATACTGCTATCTGCAATATTTGAAATTCTTGATTCCAGAGAGGCATTTAGTTCCAGCCGCTTCTGATAATTATTTAATTCATCAATAGTAATTCCTTCATCACCAAATGCCGGAGTATTCAGGAATAATTCAGAAGAGATATTTCCATCCCCTAAACCCGAAATTTCTGATTCCTCCCCTTCAAAAACAGGTTTGTTATAAATTCGGGCGTTATCTGCAAACCTAATAACAAGATATGGATGTCTTCTGTCAGATTCATCTGCTTTTTCTGGAAGTTTCTGTCCTTCTTTTAAACCATAAATAAGATTATAGTTTTCTGCCAGTTTTTTTTCGTTTTCTGTCGAAGGTGTAACTGAACTATATTTTGCCAGCAAAACGCCTTCGGAAGTCATGTCATAATCAAGTACGCGGGAATTAACGAAAAGTTTGTTTTCATCATAAACATCAAAGAATACTTTTAAAATCTCAGAGTCATCTTTTGCAGAACCTTTCAGATTAATTTTCTGGCCGAACGGAGAAAGTTTTCCTTCTTCTGTTACCCCAAGAGAAGTAAGGTTTTCGGAAATAAAAACAGGAGCAGTATTGTCAATTTTTATAGAACGGCGGTCATATACAGAACCAACACCGTCACTTGCTTCTACATCAATAAAGTATTCACCATCTGGAAGATCCCAGCCATTGTAAATTTTTTGATTTTCATCTTTTCGTCCAAGAGAAGCTGTCCAATGGGTTCCTTTTGCCCAGCCCCCTGCAGGTTTTTCTATTTGAACACTGCCATTTTCTGACTTATAAACAAATTCTTTATTAAGTGTTTTATGAGTCAGTGTAACATTAATAAATGATACTCCAATATCATCTGCAACTGTACCTGCCAGTGTAAAGGTATCCATAATAATGGCCCCTTTGGGCGGATATGTAATATTCAGGGTTGGACGTTCTGTATCTACAGATGCACCAAGACCAACTTCACACGAAAGAGTTGCTATGATAGAAAAAAGTGCGAATCCTAAAAATGCTGTATTTTTTATATATCTTTTCATAAAAATTCCCCCTTTTACAAGACAAGAAACTTCCCTTCTTACAGTATCGAAAAGTTTCTGTTAATATTTTAGGATTTTCGATTTACCTCATCTGGGCGCTCTGAATGCTGGTTCCTTCTATTGTCAGATAACATAAGATTGCATTCGAAGAACCATTTCCATAAGTCTGGCAACCAACATTATTTGCAGCTGTTAGTGTATAAGTACTATTTCTCAATGTTGTTCCTGAACTGTATGTTGCCGAAGTTGCCAAATTACCACTCTGCTTCCAAAGTCCAACACAAATCTTTGCTTCTTCATCCAAACCTATATTCTTAAGTACCGGAACATAGTTTATTTCCCAGTTTCCGGTAAATTTGCCTGAAGTCATTCCGTCTGAAGGAGTAAAGGCTGATTCAGAAACAATGAACTTTGCATATTTTGGTTTCTGTGCAACGCCGGAATAATAACCAATTACAGGAACTGGTCTATACACTGCGGTTCCGCTCGATGCAACATTAACCAGAGCTACATCAAGAGTAAGGTTATTACCTGTGTTTCCAGAATCTACTGTACAAGTAGTAAATGCTGAAGAATAATTTTGAGCGTAAGCATACTTAAGGCTTCCGTTTACATAAGCTGCAATATGAATACCACCGTTAGCATCTGCTACAATCTGACAGTGCTGTCCGCCACCAGTAAAGATGTCGCGTACAGTTGTAGACCATCCGGTTGGAGATGCCTGATCATCAGTTTGAGCAGTACTAGCATTATTATCTTTATAACTATACTGCAGTTTATTTGCAGACTGGTTATACCATACAGCACAAACTGTATCATTAGTATTAGTAGTTAAATTTGGTGTAACCGCAATAGAAACATATTCACCAGCACCACGCCCTGTCTGATTTGGACCCGCAATAACCTGTGCGTTTGTACCGGTAAGCTGGTCGTTTGTTCTGAAGTAAATTTTCTTATTTCCCTTGTGATAATAAGCATGATATGTTCGTACATTTCCATCAGCAAGAGTTCTAGAAGTAAATGCCGGAGATTTAACCATATCTTTAATACCTGCAGTAACACCCCTTACAGCTACACAATCTGCCCCATTTCCATCAATATATATTCTATAGTTTGTTATATCATCACCATCAAGCATTGTTGAATACCATTTAGTTCCAGTTTCATTTACATGGAATCCAATAGATGAAGGAACTACATAGTCACCTCGTAAATCACGATAATATGTAGAATTTCCAGCTCCGCCTGTTGCGTAATAATAACGCTGAGCTGCAAAGGCATACTGAACCATCTTTGTATTCTGGTTGATACTCATTGCAAAGCCAGCCATTACTCTTTTATCAGGAGCTTTCATTATCGTATCATTGAATTCCCAAACGTCGAATTCAATATCATCTGTGAGAAGGTTATTGTTTTCGTAGTTTGGTGTACGGTTATAACAGTTGTCGTAGTCCTTTTCGTCTGTATCAGCAGTACATTCACCCCTAGCACTATTACTGTTCAGGTTATTCATGAGTGGAATACTGTTTACAGTAATAACCGGTCTTCCTGATTTCAGTGTACTTGCATTGAAGCAAAGCTCGTCTTTGTTCTTTGAGCCAGTTGCTGTTTCAATTGCACTTCCAGACAATGCGGTATTATTTGTAGTTGATGCTGCAGCAACAGATACTGTTCCGCCCAGGTTGAAACCACGGAGTACAATGTCTTCTGAAGCTGTATTTGTCATTTTTCCAGATTCAACATTCTTCACAACCGACTGAACAGGATAATGTCCGTTTGCTGTACGGTTGTATACAGAAGGATTTGTTACTTTTCCTGAAGAAAGATTTGTAACAACTTCTGTTACGTAAGGGACAATATCCATCTGATACTGGCTGTTAGTTCCATAAACCTTATATTCATTTACAGCTGGGTTTGAACTTGTTGCAGCTGTTTTTACACCAACCAGTTCAACAACACGGTCAAAGATTTCTGTCTGATTATCTTCAGTTGAAGTCTTATAGTCAGCTTTATGTGAAAGAGCTTTATCTTCTGCAGCATAGTATTTTCCAAGTGCAGCCTGATCTGCTGTTGCATAGAAAGTTGCAATACCTGTTACACCGCTAGTGCTGTTAATTACAGTCGAAGTGTTATATGAAGCTCCACCATAAGCTGCCACTGCAGTTACAGAAACTTTCTTATCAAGTCCAGTCTGCCCTAAAATCTTTGAAGTATCAATTGTAAGAGCCCATTCAACAAGGTGACCTCTCTGTGTAACACCTCCGTTCAGGTCAGTAACTGAAAGAGAATAACCTTTATTTGCTGTTGAATTATCTGTCCAGGTAGAACCATTGTAAGAAGCTTCTCCTTTATTTGTTGTTCCATCAATGATTCCGTCATAAGTTACAATAACCTTGCTGAGTTTTGTGTCATCATAAGCTGTACCACGAATAACGATAGTTCCCGAAACTTTAGGATCTGTTCCAAGAGCTGTTTCATTAACTGTTGTTCCGGTAATACCATTTTCGCCGGTTGTAAGGTCTCTTTCCAGTTCGATATGACCGTTAGGAGTCTTTCCATTCCAGCTTACAGAGTTATTTCCATCCCCTTTTCCTTTCCAGAAGAATGGATGAACATGTGCTACAGGCTTAATACTGTCTTCAAGATCCTGCTTAAGTTCAACATTCAGAATACACCAGCCAGTATTTACACCGACAGTTGATTCTTCTGTTGAATCCCAGAAAGTGAAGCGGTATGTATTTATACTGTCATCATTTTCTGTTCCAATATTTGTATTTGTAAGTTCAACTGCTTTATCGGATTTATCAGATTTATAAGCAAATCTTCCCTGATCTCCTGTATTTGTTGTTTCAGATGCCAGATTTGTGCCTGCGGCAGGAGTTCCAAGATAATTTTCGCTACCAGTTCCACTTGCTTTACTAAATACATAATAGAATGGTGCTTTTCCACCTACAAATTCTGGAATAAGGTTCAAGCCATTTTTAATAACCCAGGCTCTGTCTTTTGATTCTGTCTCATCAGAAGGAACAAGATTCCAGATTTCTTTACCACGAGTTGTGTCAGTTTCTCCATGACTTCCTTTATAAGCATAGAATTTTGTGTATTCTCTGTCTTCAATTGAGTCATTACGGTTCAAGTCTGTACCAAGCATTACGCTTGTAATACGTGGAGGATTATTTGTTATGCGGGTTACTACAGAACCAAGACGACTGTTGCCTGCCACATCGAATACAACAACGTTGATTGTAAGTGGTCCGTCTGGAATATTATGAGAGTCAAAAGAAGCATCCCATGTGTATTCATTTGCAGATTTTGTAAGACTTTCTACAATGCCGTCTCCATCGTCATATTTTACGTTTCCGTCACTGTCTGTACTTTCACCTGTGTGATCAACCACAAAGGCATAAACAAACTGTGCATTTTGTTTTCCATTTGGCCATGCAGATTCAATCTTTTCAGAAACTGTAATCTTTTTGTTTGATACATCGATGGCAGAAATTGTCTTATAAACATTTCCAATTATTACCAGACCGCCAATACGAATATGTTCATTTAATTCACCAACAGTGAAACTGTAATGGTCACCTTCAACTTCTGAAATTTCTTTTGTTACAACAGGAAGTTTATCTTCATTCAATGTAACAGCAGAAGCTTCAATGCGGCCACCTGTCATAACATTATAGAAACGACGGTCAGTATATGTATCTAATGTCGTCTCACATGCCAGATACACTTTACCA
>JAKSTK010000045.1 GCA_024402615.1 Treponema sp. | reverse complement strand
GATTGCTGCAGGAAGCAGAACTGCCTGCGTTTATCAGACAGTCTGAAACTTTTGCTGCCTTCCCGGATTTCCGTTTGTATTCAAAAGACAGCAAAAAGTAATCAATTAATCATAACTGCACTGATTTAGTTTGAGTATTTTACAACCTGCTCAGTAAGTAAAGGAATCAACTGTTTTTTACGGCTTACAATTCCCTGGAGGAAGTAAACATTTTCTTCCTGTTTTGGGAAAGTAATAAACTGCTGGAATTTTGGATCACAGTCAATAATCAAAATACTGTTGAGACTGGAAATATCTGTAACCATGAGGCATGAGAAAAGTGCTTTACGGCTCTGGCGTTCAATTGCAAGTTTTTCCAGAAATTCTGCTTTACGCTGAATAACTTCTTTTGTACTTCCAACTTCAATCTGGCTGGCAGTGTAAGCAATTTTACCTTCTGTGTATTCTTTCAAATCCTGAAGTACAAGATCTTCTGCGGTGCGGCCTGAAATGTTACTTCCTGCAATAAGGATTTCGTTTCCAATTTCCTGAATATCAAGGTCAGTAATTGTAGAAAGATATTCTGCAAAGTCACGGTCTAAATCTGTTGTAGTAGCAGACTGAAGAATCAAAGTATCAGAAAGAATACCGCACAAAAGCAAAGAAGCAATTTCCTTTGGAATTGGGATTCTGTATTTCTGGAACATTTCTGCAATCTGAGTAGAGGTTGAACCTACCGGACGGTTAATGAAAGTAATTGGATTTTTTGTTGGAATAGAACCAATTCTGTGATGGTCAATTACTTCCTGAATTGTGTAATGTTCAATTCCTTCAACTGCCTGTGAAATTTCATTATGGTCTACAAGAATTACTTCAATGTTTGGTTCTTTCATTAAATCATGTTCAGAAATAATACCACTAACCCTGTTGTTATCATCCATAACTGGAAGATATTTACAGTGAGCATCTCTGAGGATTTCTTTGATTTTAGAAACTGTATCATTAATGTGAACTGTCTTAATTTCTGTATCGCCCATAACGCTGACTGGCATTGAATAAGCAATAAGCATAGAAGTAGGAGAAGTTGAGTAAGGACTTACAATTACAGAAACTCCATTTGCTTCTGCCAGAGCTTTATCTTCTTTTGAAATTACACAGTTACTTGTGGTAATTAAAAGTTTTACTTTGTGTTCAATACAAATGCGGTGGATATCTGCACGGTCTGAAGCAATTACAACAATATCTTCTGCTGCGTGTGCTTCAAGGCGCTTTTTAAAAGTTTCAATTGAAGAAGAAGCAACGTGAATTGAAGCTTTGAAATTCTTGTCTGCATCACCAGAAACAATAATTGGTTGTGCATTTAAGGTTTTCTGAATCAAGCTGATGTTTGTAGAGAATCTATGTTTTTTTTCCGGATTAAGGATTGTTAAAACCCCTTTTGCAAATCCACTGTAGTGAAGAAGTGAAAGATATTTTCCGTCTTTATCAACAACAGGCATTACACGGTTTTCTGTTTTTTCCATGCGGGCAATAGATTCCCAGACAGAAGTTGTTTCTTCAATTGTTTCAACTTTGTTCTGCATAAAGTACTGAACTTTTGGAACTAAATCTGGCAAATATTCAGGGCGTGGAACACCAAACTTTTCAAAAATATATGATGTCTGTGGATTTAAGTGACCGGCTCTTGCGGCCTTGTAATTTTCTAATCCCAGAAGATTTTTAAGTTTTGCATAAGCTACTGCAGATACAATTGCATCTGTATCAGGATTCTTGTGACCAATAATATAAACTGTCTTTTCCATATATGTAAAATATAACTATGTAAGCATCTAAAATCAAGGTTGCTCATTATATAACAACGATTTACATTGTTTTTCAACAAATGGAGGAGTATAATTGTAGTAATAATTTATTTAAAAATATCCAGGTATGGAAAATGTCAGAACGAAAAACCATAGCAGTTTGTGTTACTGGTCACAGTGTTGAAAGTGACTCAAAAATCCTGTCAGGAATTAAAAATTATTGTTCAGAGCTTGATATTAATGTACTTGTTTTTGCGGCCCCAATCAAACGAAGCAATATTGAAACAGTTGTATCTAAAACTTCCGCGGAACAGTTAATTCGCGGTGAAAACGAAATTTTCAATCTTATAAATTACAAATATATTTCCGGTGTAATTGTCTTAGGAGAAACTTTCTCTGATTCATCTATCGTAGATAAAATTGCAGAAAAATGCCGGAAGAATAATGTTCCTGTTGTTAATGTAAATGATAAAGAACATAAACTTCAGAATAATGTTTTTCTGGAAGATGATGGTAAAATCAAAGAACTTGTAGGCCATCTGGTAAAAGATCATAAATGTAAAAAAATTAATTTCATTGGCGGTATTAAAGGTAACCGCAAGGCAGATGAAAGACTTGAAATTTTCCGCGATGCAATGAAGGCTTATAATCTGCCTTTTGAAGAAGATCAGTTTGGCTATGGTAATTTCTGGGAAGGAGCTGTTGAAGTAACAAAACAGTTTATGAATCAGAAGGAAAAACCAGATGCTATTGTCTGCGCAAATGACGTTATGGCTATTTTTGCCATGGATTATTTACAGAACAATGGATATAAAATTCCAGAAGATATTATTGTTACTGGTTATGATGGAATTGGAGATGCCTTTTTATACGAACCTTCCGTTACAACAATCCAGCCTAATTATAAAAAAGCCGGTGCTATAGCCGTAGATATTGTTCTTAATCCTGAGGCAGTAAAGGGCGGTATTAATATTAATGCTGGTACACAGCTGATAATGCAGGGATCTTGCGGCTGCAAGTGGGAAAAACAGAAAAAGCAGGAATACAATTATATGGGTGGAGCTTTAAGTTCAAAACGTTCCACAGGCTTTTTTACCCGTAATATTCTTGGTATTTACAATAATGCTTCAATGGCAGAAAGTATTGAAGAGCTTTGTGGCGCCCTTTTGCAGGGAGTATGGAATTTTGGATTTAATAGTATCCGAATCTGTTTAAACCGCGATATAGAAAAAGGAGAACTTTCTCTTTCTAAAACTTCCGATATCAGCAAAGACTATAATGGAATTTCTGACAAAGTTGTTTCTATGAGTAATTATGGAACAAATGTTGTGGAAAGTAAGGTCTTTAACTCTTCTGATTTATTACCAGAAGGTGTTTACAACACTTCAAAAGCAATTTATCTTTGCTTTTCTCCGCTGCATTTTAAAGACAAGTTTCTTGGTTATGTAGCTTATGAACCTGGAGATCAGGAATTCCAGGGAGAACAACTTTCTGTATGGATGATGACTGCCGCTAATGAAATCGGTGCTTTCTATTCAATCCGGGAACTGGAATCTCTTTACGCAAAAGATTCTCTTACAGGTTTGAACAACCGCCGCGGAATGAAAAAAGCTTTTGCCAGAATGTTCCCTAAAAATCTGGATATGCTGGATGCACCAACCGGGTACTTTACTGTAGTTTGTGCTGATATTGATTATCTAAAACCTATTAACGATAAATTTGGTCATGAAGCGGGAGATAATGCCATTGTAAAAGTTGCCAATGCAATTAAAACCTGTTTTCCAAAAGAAGCGGTTTGTGTACGAACCGGTGGTGATGAATTTGTTGTTTTACTTCAGACAAAAACTGTTCCAAAAATTGAACGATATATTGAAAAAACAGAAGATTATCTGGACCGTTATAACGAAGAAAGTAATTTACCGTATAAATGCTACTGCAGTTTAGGTTATCACACTGTGCCTTGTTCAGAAGTTATAGGGTTGTCTCCACTTCAGAAAATTGCAGACAGAAAGCTTTACGAAATAAAAGAAATTCGTCACGGACATAAATACTAGCTTTTTTAAAACAGAAAAATCGGATATACTGATTTACGGAATTTAATTATGGAAAATTTTAAGTACGAAACTCATTTACATACTTGTGAAGGCAGTGCCTGTGGTGTAACTGCCGGTGCTGATTATATTCTTCCGTTTGTAGAAGCTGGTTATGCAGGTATTTTTGTAACAGATCATTTCTTTGGTGGAAACACTGCCGCAGACCGTTCCTTAAGCTGGAAAGAAAGAGTAGAGCAGTACTGCAGAGGGTATGAAAACGCTTTGGCTCAGGCAGAAAAAATCAACCGCGAAAGAGGAACTGCCGGTACAGAGCAGGAATTTAAGGTTTTCTTTGGAATTGAACAGACTTTTAATGGTGATGATTATCTTATTTACGGCTTAGATAAAGAATGGCTTTTGAATCATCCGGAAATTGAAGCTGCCAGACATAAAGAATGGTTTGAAGCAGTAAACAGTGTAAACGGTTTAATGATTCAGGCACATCCTTTCAGACTTCGTGGTTATATGAATGCCATTCATGTTCATCCAAGAGAAGTTCACGGGGTAGAGATTTACAATGCAGGAAATAAACCAGATGAAAACGAACTGGCTGCTTTATATGCAAAGCAGTATGACTTTCCTGTAACCAGTGGTTCTGATATTCATAATGTAAACAAACTTACAGAAGGGGAAGGTCTGCCAATGGGCGGTATGATTTTTGAACAGCCTGTAACTTCTGTTTATGATTATGCTGATTTTATAAAAGCAAAAAAAGGTCAGTTTATTAATAAATAATAATTCCAGATATTTAGTGGAATTTATCCGCAGGAAATTAAAATGAAAGAAAAATTTGATGTAACTCCAGAGTTATTAAAAGAAAATTTTATTGAAGTATATGGAGACAACGGAAAAGAAATCCGTATGTTTGCATCTCCCGCAAGAATTAATATTATTGGTGAACATATTGATTATAACGGCGGAAAGGTTTTCCCTGCTGCTATTGATAAATATCTTTACTGTGCAATTCGCAAAAGAGACGATTCCAAAATTGTTTATAACGACTTATTCTTCCCTGGAACCTTTGAGTTTGATACTTCAACAGATTTTAAGTTTGATAAAGCAAACGATTATGCAAACTTCCTCAACGGAATTCTTTGCTGCATGAAGAAAAAAGGACTTTCGTTCCCTTGCGGTTTTGATTGTCTTATTGCCAGCAATGTTCCAAGTGCCGGAGGAATTTCTTCTTCTTCCGCTTTGGAATGTGGCTTTGCCTGGGCAGTTTCTGAAACTTTTGGATTTAATATTTCCCGTAAAGATATTGCCCTTATGGGACAGCAGTCTGAACATGAGTTTATGAATGTAAACTGTGGAATTATGGATCAGTATATTATTGCTACTGGTAAAAAAGATACTGCAGAAGTTCTGGACTGTGCAAAAGTTGAACACGAATATGTTCCATTAAATCTTGGTGATTACCGTTTTGTTGTTATGAATACAAAAAAACAGCGTAAACTGGCCGATTCAAAATACAATGAACGCCGTGCTCAGTGCGAAGAAGGACTTTCAATTTTGAATAAAGCCGGAGTAAATATCCCAGATCTTTGTTCACTTTCCGTAGAAGAATTCAATAAGGTTGGTTCTGCAATTACTGATGATGTAATTTACCGCAGAGTCCGCCATTGTGTTACAGAAATGGATCGTGTTCTTAAGGCTGTAGATGCCCTTAAAGCAAATAATCTTACAGAACTGGGAAAACTTTTGTACGCTTCTCATGCTTCTTTAAAAGATGATTATGAAGTAACAGGTATTGAACTTGATACACTGGTAGAACAGGCTTCTAAACATCCCGCTTGTATTGGTGCCCGTATGACAGGTGCTGGTTTTGGCGGTTGTGCAATTGCTCTTGTTCATAAGGATAGTGTAGAAGATTTTATGCAGAAGGTTCAGGAAGAATACACAAAGGTTGTTGGTTATAACGGTGGATTCTTTGCCTGCAGTTCAGGCGATGGAGTTAGAGAAATTTAGAATTATAAATTTGGGATGAGGAGATAAGAAATGAGTAAATATCTTTGTTTGAGCTTTGATGATGGTCCAAATCTTGGTGATGATACAACAATGAATGATATGCTGGATATTCTGGAAAAACACAATGTTCCTGCCAGCTTCTTTTTAATTGGAAATAAAATTACAGAAGAAAATAAAAAAGTAATCCTCCGTGCAATGGACCTTGGCTGTGACATTCAGAATCATTCCTGGTCTCATCCTGCAATGGCAGAAATGTCTGAAGAAGCAGTTGCAGAAGAATACAAAAAATGTGACGACCTTATTACAGAAGTTACAGGGAAACGCCCTGAATTCTTCCGTCCACCTTTTATTTCTGTAAGTCCAAAAATGTACAATATAATTAAAACTCCATTTATTTGTGGTCATGGCTGTGAAGACTGGGTTCCAGAAGTTTCTGCTGATGAAAGACTTAATCGTCTTGTAAAAGAAACAAAAGACGGAACAATTTATCTTCTGCATGTAATGGAAGGAAATAAAAATACTCTGGAAGCTGTAGACCGTCTTGTTCCAATGATGAAAGAGCAGGGCTATACTTTTGTTAATCTTCCAGATTTATTCCGTCTTGAAGGAGTAAATCCTGCTGTACCAAATTCACTGTGGAGTTTTTTGAAATAATCCGTTAGAGTTAATCTATGGTAAAAGTAGAAATTAATTCATCGGAAAAAAGTTTAATATCCCTTCCTCAGGAACTGCTGACAGGCAAGCGCCACCTTACGACTCATGAAATCTATATTCTTGAAAAAAATCAGAATGTTGCGGAAGATGGCACCTGGGATAATGTTTATGTTACAGAAGGGGAAAATTGTTTTGATCCTGAATTAATTCATTTTTCTTATTTTTCCGGCTATGTAATTCTTGGACGAATTATGAATGCCAGATTAACTTACAATGACCTTCATCTTACCTGCGGAGTTTACCGTTCAAGAGTAAAAGATTGTGTAATTGGTGATGACTGCGTTGTTTGTAATGTAGCTTATCTTGAAAACTATAGAATTGGTAATAGAGTAATTTTATTTAATGTACAGGAAATGTGCTGTACAAATCATTCTAAATTCGGAAACGGTGTACTTAAAAACGGAGAGCCGGAAGAAAACCGAATCTGGATTGGTGTTGCCAATGAAAATGATGGCCGCCGTGTTCTTCCTTTTGAAGGAATGATTCCAGCCGATGCTTACATCTGGTCTCATTACCGTGATGATCCAAGACTTCTTGAGCGTTTTGTAGAACTTACAGAATACGGTAACACTGGTGAACTTAATACTCATGGTTTTGTAGATGATGACGCCGTAATTAAAAATTCAAATATCATTAAAGATGCAAAGATTGGAAAATCTGCTTACATTAAAGGCGCTTTTAAATTAAAGAACATTACAATCCTTTCTTCTGAACAGGAAGTTTCGCAGATTGGAGAAGGGGTTGAAATGGTAAACGGTATTCTGGGGTTTGGAAGCCGTGTATTTTATCAGGCAATTGCAGTCCGCTTTGTGATTGGCAACAACTGTCAGGTAAAATATGGTGCCAGACTTTTAAACTCTGTACTGGGGGACAATTCTACAGTTTCCTGCTGTGAAATTTTAAACAACCTGATTTTCCCATTCCACGAACAGCATCATAACTCTTCGTTCCTTATTGCTACAACAATTATGGGACAGTCAAATATTGCTTCTGGTTCTACAATTGGTAGTAATCATAACAGCAGAAGCCCTGATGGTGAAATTTTTGCAAAGCGAGGTTTCTGGCCAGGCCTTTGTTCAGACTTTAAACACAATTCCCGTTTTGCTTCTTTTGATTTAATTTCTAAAGGAAGTTATCAGTATGAACTGGACATTCCTTATCCATTTGCTCTTGTTAGTCCGGGGCAGAGAGATAATGAAGCAATTACAATCATTCCTGCCTGGTGGTTCATGTATGACATGTTTGCAATTTCCCGTAATAGAAACAAATTCCTGAAACGAGATAAACGCAAAACAAAAGTTCAGCACATAGAAACAGATCCTTTAGCACCAGATACAATGCAGGAAATTCTTGCCGCTTTGGAAAGAATTATTGGTCTTACTGCAGAATATCTGCAGGATGCGGGAAATCCTGTTATGAATGGGCTTACCGCTCCAGAAGAAATTTATCAGACTGCAAAAGATTTCTTACATCAGAATCCAGATTCTGTATTTGCTCTTGTGGATAACCAGTGCCAGAAGCGTTACGGTGCAATTATCAGCAAGCCGGTAAAGGCTTATAAGATGTATCGTAAAATTGTTAAGTATTACGCAACAAAAACTCTGGTAGATTATTGTGTTGCAGAAAATGTAGAAGGTATTTCTTATCAGGTTCTTGAAAAAATCCGTCAGATGCCATTGTACACAGAGTGGGAAAATGCCGGCGGTCAGATAATTCCTTCCGACAAAATTCAGGAATTATTTATTAAGATTAAAGACGGTTCTATCCAAAATTGGAATCAGGTACATGATTTCTACAATGAATGTCAGGCAAACTACGGACAGTGGAAGCTTCGTCATTCTCTGTACTTAATAGAACAATTATATTCAAGACCAATAGAACAGTTCTCTATTGATTTGTATAAGAATATAATTGATGATGTTACAGTTTGTGCTTATGAAATCTATAACGCATCATTACAGTCAAGAGAAAAAGATTACACCGATTATTACAGAAATATGGTTTATCGCAGTCAGAAAGAACTTGATGCAGTTATTGGTCCACTCACCGAAAATGCTTTCCTTATTCAGCAGAGAAAAGAAACTTCAGAGTTTGTAGATCAGATTAAGCGCTTGTTCAGTCAGCTGGAAAAATAAGACTTTTTTATACTCATCTTGAAGTATAAAATTAAAATGTTTATAATAAAAAAATCAAATCTTTTATAGGAGGAACACTTATGGGGTCCGGTAGTAGTAGCGGCTCGTATCCGGCGAATATGTTATTAAGTCTGAATCCTATAATGGGTTTCCTCTCTTAGTAATCTACGCCTCTTACGGCCTTCTGTTTAAAAATCATTTTATTTAATTTTCACAATTACCTCGGTGGGAAAATACCATCGTAAACAGGAGCGCGTTATGGCAGAATTAAACGCAACATTTGAAGGTACTCTCAATAAATTACTTGAAGAAAAAAAGTATACATCTATCAAAGATATTCTTACTCTTATGGACTGTACCGATCTTGCAGCAATCTTTGAACTTATTGATGAAAAAAATATTCCCCTTGTATTCAGACTTTTACCAAAAGCAAAAGCAGCAGATACATTTGTAGAAATGGAACCTGATTATCAGGAACTTTTGATCAAAAGTTTCTCGGACTCAGAATTAAAGGCCATTCTTGATGAAATGTATGTAAACGAAGCGGTCGACCTTGTAGAAGAAATGCCTGCAATTGTAGTACAGCGAATTCTTCGTCAGGTAGATGCCGCAAAGAGAAAGGATATTAATCAGATTCTCCAGTACCCGGAAAATTCTGCCGGTTCCATTATGACAACCGAATTTGTTTCATTAAGTCTTGGAACCACTGTAGGGGACGCAATTAAACAGATTCGTAAAACTGGTGTAGAAAAAAAATCCTTTTATGCCTGTTATGTAACAAAAAACCGTAAGCTTATTGGCCGCCTTTCCGTAAAAGACCTTCTCCTTGCCGAAAATGATGATGTATTAATTGATTCACTTATGAAAACAAATGTAATCAGTGTTAATACTCATGATGATCAGGAAGAGGTTTCTAAGCTTCTGTCAAAATATAATTTCTATGCAATTCCTGTTGTAGATTCTGAAGAACGAATGGTTGGTATTATTGCTTTTGATGACGCTCTGGAAGTTATGGAAGATGAAGCCACAGAAGATATTGAAATCATGGGTGGTATGTCACCTTCCGATAAAACATATCTTCACTCAAGTCCATTTTATCTTTTCCGTCACCGAATCTTCTGGCTTATGCTGCTTATGATTTCTGCAACTTTTACAGGAATGATTATTACCAGTTTTGAAAGTGCTCTGGCAGTGCAGGTTGTTCTTACAGCCTTTATTCCAATGCTTATGGATACAGGCGGAAATTCCGGTTCACAGTCATCTGTAACAATTATCCGTTCTATTTCTCTTGGTGAAGTTGAGTTTAAGGATTTGCCTAGAGTTATTCTAAAAGAAATTGCAACTGCATTAATGTGTGGGGCAGTGCTTGCTGTCGTTTGTTTTGCAAAAATAATGCTGGTAGACCGGCTTTTGCTTGGAAATACAGATGTTACCTGGATTGTTGCAATGGTAGTCTGTATAACAATGATGGCTACAGTTCTGGTTGCAAAAACAATTGGCTGTGTTCTTCCTCTTTGTGCAAAAAAGTTAGGCTTCGATCCTGCGGTTATGGCCAGTCCTTTTATTACAACAATTGTGGATGCTCTGTCCCTTCTGGTTTATTTTAGCATTGCAAAAGCCTTATTGTTCTAATATGCTTAAAGCATGAAAAAATTGTTAATTATTGATGAGAAAAATTATGATCCCGCGCTTCCTGAAATTAATAGAATTTCAATCCGCGGGATTTTTTCAGTTAACAACAAAATGGTTTTTATAGAATCTAATTCCGGCGAATTAAAAACTCCTGGCGGTGGGGTAGAAGATAACGAAACTGATCTAGAAGCTCTTGCCCGCGAAGTGCTGGAAGAAACCGGTTATGTTGTAAAACCCGCTTCAGTAAGACCTTTTGGTGAAATTGTTGAACGCAGAATGGCAAAGCATGAACCAATGATCTGGAATCAGATAAACCGTTTCTATTTCTGTGAGGTAGAAGCAGAACAGTTTGAATGCCATTACACCGAAAACGAAAAAAAGCACGGCTACAAAATTGCTTATTACACTCTTGATGAAGCAATGAAACACCTTAAAAAACATCTGGAAGAAATTGGCGAAAAGCCTGAGCATGAACGGGAATATCAGATTCTGGAGTTTATAAAGGAATTATTACTGAAACATCCAGAATGCGAATAGTTGATGCAATGATTTATCAGTAAGAGTATGTATGTTATACTTTCCAAATGTAGGAGAAAAAAAGTGAAAAAATTAAAAATTGTTTTAGTATTTTTAGGGTTATCGTTTATTCTTGCAGGCTGTTCAAATTTTTTGCAGGGTAGTGATCTTAAAGGCCAGCTGGATACAATAATCGAATATGAAAAACGAGCTGATTTTAGTATTTCAATTAATGCTTCTGAAGGAGAAGGAATTACTACTCCTGCCGGCAGTTATTCTGGCAAAGTAAATGAGCCTCATCCTTTGCAGTTCTTTGAAGCGGCTGATTATAAATTTATACGCTGGCAGATTTTAGACTCTAACAATAATGAAGTTACCAATAAAATTTCTATTGAAGATCCTTTCTCTATTAGAACCAGTTTTACAGTTTTAGAAGGCTGTAAAGACTTAAAAATTGTTCCACTCTGCTTTTTGAAAACTGAAAAGAACAGACCTGAATTTAAAAACTTCAAAATTTATAAAACAAATCAAAACGGGCAAAAAATTAACGAACTTTCTGATAAGGAATTTTCTCAATGGACGGAACCTGTTTCAAGAGATTCTGACCTTTATTTTATTACAGAAGGAACAGAATATAGCACAAATTATGTAAAGTCTTTATGGATAGAATGTGATGCCTCTGATGTAGGTTCTGGAATTTATGCTTTACAAATTAAAGAAACTTTATATAAAGATGATTATCTTAGTAATAGTGAAACCGTTATAAAAACAAACATTTTAAATTTTCAGTCTGGGGCAGATTCCACAAGTTACACTAAAAACTTTTTGTATGAGTTTCCAAGTCAGGCAGTTGGTAAAACCAGTCTGGAATTTTCTCTTATTGATTATGCAGGAAATGTAAGTGCTCAGTCTAAAAAATACTATGTTATTAAAGATAATATGGGGCCTGCACTTTTTCTTTCGAATAATGTGTTTTTATATGATTTTCAAGCAAAAGACCCTAGTTATAGCAGAAGTGTAAAAACATCTATTCCAGAAATTGAAGAAAATATTAAACGAATAGTTATAGCTTTTGATGACGCAAAGCTTTATAACTATTACGAAAATCCAAAAACTATTGATTTAACTCTGAAATATAAAAATTATAATTATAAACTTAATGACTTGAATTTATATTCAGAAACATCAGACTATAATCTTTTTGGCAAATATTATTATATTGATTTAGATTTACCTGAAAATGAAGATTCTTTCCTTGAACTTACAGCTGTTGATTGTCTTGGTAATGAAACAACTGTTTCAGGAACGGTTTTGAAAGCTCCGTCCATTGTTTCGTACAGTACCGTTTGTAATTCTGAAACTAAAAGAGGACACTTTTCCATAAATACAGATGTGTCTGATGATATTCATTTTTTAAATATTTTACGAAGTATAGATGCTACTGAATCATTAACAGATAATTCTGAATTTGATTTTTACCATAAGGTAAACAAAGAATGGAATGGTAGTGTTTCAAGGTACTACGCTGATTGTTATCAGCAACTTTCCCAAACCTGGTACAACATTTCTGATGTTGATATGTCACGCAATTATACGTACTATGCATCTGGAGTATATGAACAGAATATTCCTCATAAGTATGGATATGCATATCTTGTAGGACACATAAGTAAGCCTGTTTCTTTTGCTGATTCTGGCATGGCAGATGATACTTTTGATGTTCCTTTATGTAATATTGAAATAATTCCTCTAGAAAAAAATTCTTCACTAACAAAATTAAAAGTGAATTTTTCTTCTGCAGCAACCTTAAAAAATTTGGATGCTGTATATTTTGTATATGATTTTGGTTCTTCCAGAATAAAAAATTTAAATACAGATTTTACTATTGAAATTCCAACAGAAAATTTTAATACAGATACTTTTAAAATTGTATATTTAAAAGATGGTAAAAAAAGGGAAATTACATCTTTGGATGATACTTTATTAAAATTTAAGGGCAGCAAAGTTGATAATGTCCCTCCAAAATTTATTGATGATGAATATTTACTCCCAGACTGTATGGGGCAGTTATATTATCTTTGTCCTCCTTCAGATGATGATGGATTTAAGAAAAATGGTGATGGCTATGGAGAAGCAGAAATTATTTTTATTCCTGATATTGAAAATCTAAAATATTCTCATCTTTCCAAGGTTCAGGAATTAAACTGGAATATTGCAGACTGGACAAATAATTATTCAAAAACTCTTAGATTTAAAGGTGGTAAATATTATTCAATCCCAATCAGCGATATTCCTGATGGCGACTATATTGTTATGGGCTCTGCAGAAGATATAAATGGTAATAAGAGTTTTTACCCTATAAGCAGATACTCTACAAGAACTTTAGATAAGCCAAAGATCACAAATGCAACCGGCTCTGTACTTACTTTTAGCACTTCTGCCGAAAACGGTGGTTATTACATGTATTATGAAGTATTTGACCCATCAACCAGTAAATGGATTCCTGCAGAATATGGGGATGATTCTTATACTTCAGAAATGAATCTGGATTTAGATAAAGGTTTAGATGATTCTTTAGACCGAAGATACATTTATGAGAAAGATTTACTAAGAACTGACAAAGAGGCGTGGTGTACAGTTAATGTTAGTAAATCTTCTATGATTAGACTAGTTATTCGTCATTCTATTGAGTATCATAACTACGGAGTTGGAACCTGTTCATGGTCATACCAAAATATTCTTGCATTATATACAAATTATGATTTTTCATACCCTATTTACTGCTATTCAAAATACAATAATTCAATAGAAAGTGCACAAGTTGTATTGGAAGGGCTTGGCGGTTATTTTGTAAAACATAATTATCCGTTCTATGTTCATACTGTTTATTCAGAAAAGGACTGGGGCGAAAATCCTGATGTATGGGAAAAATCTGTTATGAATGAAAATAAAATTAATCCAAAGTTTTATGATGCAACTGCTGGAATTCTTTCTGAATCAATTTTTAAACCAGATTATTCAGAAGTTCCACTGGATTCGTACTATACAACAATTTTCCATTTTGCAGACGGTACTTCATTAATGACACCGGTTGCAAGAAAAAATTAATCAAAGTTTACAAAAAGTATCCGTTCATTTCGCCCTTGCCTTTAACTTCTACTTTGTAAGGGCCTTTGTACGGAACTTTGTCTTTGGTCTGTAAAAATGTAGATTCCGAAACATGAATGTGCATTGGTTCTCCGGTACTTTCCATGCGGCTGGCAACATTTACTGTGTCTCCCCAGACATCATAAATAAACTTACTTTTACCAATTACACCCGCAACAAGATTTCCAGAATTAATTCCTATACGAATCTGCAACTTTATAGAAGATTTCTCATTATATTGTTTAACATCCCGTAAAAGTCCTGCCGCAAAGCGAAGCATTCTTAATGCCCCGGTGTTATTTGGATTAGTGGTCAGGCCAGTAGCAGCCATGTAGGCATCACCAATTGTTTTAATTTTTTCAATTCCTTCTTCTTTAGCCCGCTTATCAAAAAGTGTTACAAGTTCATTCAGCATAGAAACTGTTTCTTCGGCAGACATTTCGCTGCTCATTTTTGTAAAACCAACAATATCTGTAAATAAAATTGTAGCATTTGGATACTTTTGAGAAATTGTTCTGTCTGGGTGTTCTGTTAATTCACGGGCAATTGGTTCTGGCAAAATATTCAGCAGCAAATTTTCTGCCTTTTCGTTGGCAATGCTAAGTTCCCGGGTTCTTTCTGCAACTTTAATTTCCAGTTCCTTTTTGTGATTTTCAAGAATTTCCATTTCCCGTTTGTGGGACAATTCAATTTCTTCGTTTGAATCCTGGACAATAAAAACATAAAGGACAATAGCCATAAAAACTATTGAAATATTTGTAATATAAATACCATGGAAAGGAATTTGTAAAATTGAAGTAAAAATCGGTATTGCAAGGAAAAGAACAATCGGAAGTCTTACCCGTTGTGAAATCTTTTTATAATTTGCAAAAATGCAGGAAATCTGAAGAATCATACACAGGGCCGGAATTAATGTTGCAATAAATCTTCCTTTTCCGCGCTGATAATGATTAAACTCATCAATAAAATAGTAGAATTTGAAAAATTGTGAAAGAATAGTCATCAAAAATCCAATAAGCAGGATTATGTTGGTTACAATTAACAGCAGTGGTATGTTGTGATTATGATTCTCATCGTCAGAAAGTAAATCTATAAGGTAAAGATTAAAACTAAAAAGCATGAACAGAGGAGTAACATAATCTGAATATCTGGAAATTATTATAACCCATCTAAAAAACAGACCTGAAAATCCGTCATAAGTTAAGTACAAAATTGGTGCACCAAGATAGAAAACGGCACCTATTTCCAGCATAAAGATTGCAATTTTTCTTTGTTTGCAAAGATTTTTTGTAATTAAAACCAGAAAACCCGTAAGCAGACATGCTCCCATTAAAAAAAGCATTACATATCTCTGGTAAGTTATTACGAAGTTAATCATGCGTGAGAATCCTTTTAATTATTTTATCATACTGTATATAAAAATGTATATTGAATCATTTAATATCATGATATATCTCTAGAAACTTCTAGAATTATATGCTAGTTTCTTGGTGAGAGAGAAACATCAGAGATTTACCCTATGCTGCCATTTTATAAGGATAAGCTTATGAAATCAATGAAGATCTTTTTTATTATTTTTCTATCACTTTTTGTTTTTACTGGATGCCAGAATTTTTTAAATGGCAGTGATTTAAAAGACGAACTTGATAAAGCTATTGAGATTGCAACATCATCGGAAATTAATGTTGAACTTAATCTTAAAAATAACAAAAGCGGTTCAATTTCTCCATCAGGAGTTAGTAAGGTAAAAAGACTTGTTCCTTTTGAACTGGAACTCTCCGTAAAAAATGGTTACTCCTTTTACGAAACCTTTACCATTTTTGAAAAATCCAATGGAAAAATAACCTTGCTGGAGAATCCAGAAAACTACATCAAATTTGAAAAAAAAGCAGAACATAATGCGGGAACTGGAAACATCACCTACATTTATGATGTAACAATACTTCAGCCACTTTCTGGCTTTCTTATTAATCCAAATATCGTAAATAAAAATCATACAGTTGCTCCAGTTATTCTGGAAAAAAATATTGATTATAGATACAGCAATAAAGATGTAATTGATTATTTTGATCTGCATCTTTATGTAGAAGAAGAATCTGCTCTTAAAAATATTATAACTGTCAGTATTCTTGATGAACAAAACAATCTGTATATTCAGCATGGAGCAGAAGTTTCAAAGCAATACGCAGCAACAGTGGAAGATTTAGGAAACGGTAAATATCACATTTACACTGCAGTGGATTTACGAAATGACGATCTGGATTTTACCGAGAAAACTAAATTTAAACTTCAGGTTGCTGTAGAAAATGACGGAAATTTAGCAACCTCAAGTATTTTTGAAAAAATCTATCAGAAACAGTCTTATTCTACTACTCAGGTTAAGTTATATAATTTTATTGAAGGTGGTTATAACTATTTTTCAGGCTATCCAAATTTGAAAGGCGATTATTTACAGTCGGAAGCTTCTCTTAATACACTTTCTAAAACTTTAAAAATGATCATTCTTTCTGTGGATGAAAAAGGTCTTGGAAAAAAAGACAACGGAGAGAATATAGAAATAAAATATGGTTTTACTCAGGACCAGAATGCATTAGCTTCTCTGGAACTTAAAAATGTAATATCTGATTATTCTGTTTATGATTTTGCTGCAGAATATGAAGAGTTTGCGCAGATTTTTAATTCATATTCTGGTGATGATTTTTATGAAGATGAAGAACCTTATCCAGATGATGAATTTTACTTTCCAGAAGAAGATGAT
>JAKSTK010000044.1 GCA_024402615.1 Treponema sp. | reverse complement strand
TTCATTTTCAATCAGGTTGGCTGTGGTGAAGAAGATGGTATTGCAGGATTTGGAACATTTACATCTGAACCATATACTGGCGAAAACTGGAAAGAAAAGGATGGAACAAACCGATTTTATGCAGATTTTAATATGGAATGTATGTTAGACCGAAGAGACGGTAACATTTTATCGGCTGAAGAAATGGAAAAAGAGTTCCCTCAGATAGACTGGCATAAAGGTCATGCCGGTGTACTTGTACCGGAAGAAATTCAGGAAGCTTTGATTCTGTATTTAATGCAAAAAACAATGTGGATGAGTAAACCTACAGGTAAGATTAGTTTCTATCAGGCTTATGGTGAAACTGACCTGGAGCAGGTTTTTGCACGTTACATTAATGGTTGTTGTCCTTTATTTAAAGAAAAAATAATTGAGACTAGCAAATTGGAATATGTTAATTTTAAGGAAGGCGAAGTAATTGATAAGAGCCTTATTGAGATTTCAGATGACCATTTTCGTGCTGTTAAATTAAAGGAGAATTCAACACTTGAAGAATATGCAGGATACTTTATTCCTGTTGCTTAATGGATATGGAAAAATATACAGCAGAAAAAGATGAAATATATAAAGCAATTCTCGATAAATTCCAGTGTGAAAGAAATCGTTCGGTAGAAGAATCATTTGCCCGTGCTTTTTCCGAGAATGATGAAGTTCGGTTGTTCTTCATAAACGAAGACAAAGCTTATACTAACGGAAAAAACATTATTGTGGATCCGGCATTTTGTGATATTTATCGTGATGAAGAATGTCTCAAAAAAACTGAAGAGTTCTTACAATGGCCTGCTCTTGTCAGTACAGTTCCATGGAATGCATTGAAAATGGTAACCCGTGGTCTTACTCTTCATGAAAGCCTGCATGTTCTTTATTCCAATTTCCCTGGAAATGAATTTAAGGATTCCAGTTTTTATGACATTGATGAAAACGGTAACAAAAAGACTCATAAGAATGAATTGAAGACCATTTCAAACATCTCAAACATAATTGAAGATGCATACATCGAAGCTATTGGTGCTTCAGTATATGACAATATTGAAATGTACCTTATGTTCAACCGCATTGCTCCGGCGTTTGCAAAAAAAGAGGTTGAGAGTACTGCTGCTGATAAATTTAAAATCTTCAGGCCTGAAGAATTGAAGGAATTTACTCCTTCAGAAAAACCTGAAAAATGCGACCTCTCCGAAGAGGAGAAGAAACTTCTGGAATTATATATGCAGTTTCTGGAAGTTCAGAAAAAGACTCAGCGCCTTATTGATTATCTGGATTATATGGCAGGTTTTCTTTTGTTCCCTATGTTTGATAACGGAGAGCCAACAGAAGATATTGCTGAATATGTAGAAAAAACTAAGCAGCTGTTTCTTGATGGTTCAATTCAGGAAAACCCGGATGGCAGATATAAATATTCAAAACAGATTTTCGAAATAATAAAACCTCTTATTCCTGAAGACGATGAAGCGGAATTAGGTCATTCTTTATTACCAGGAAAAGTTCCCGGCCAGGATACTCATAATGGAGCTGCAAATTCGATTAAAGGTCAGGAACGTAAAGGAAGAAGTCAGGCAGTTACAACAAGATTGTTCACAAATCTTGATGGTTCAGAAAAAGATAATCCTAACACGGATGTGGCTGTACTCATTAATGCTGTAAAAAGCTTTAGGACTGATGAAGAGTCTGCAGATGAGATTACATCCTATACAGGATTTACCGTTAAACATACAGGAAACAGTGTCGGTGCAACCCCTGTACATAAAAATATAAAAATCAATGAGCATCATCCAAAAATCAATCTGAACTTGCGTCAGGCATATAAGAATATCTACAATCAGTATCATCTGAATATTAACTCATATAATTCAAGATTCCTTCAGATATTAAGAGCCCAGGTTCCTGTAAGGGAAAACAGGTTCCAGTTTGGAAGCGGTATTGATTCAAAGCATATGGGAGATCCTAAAAAACGAATCTGGTTCAGAAATCAAAAAGGTAATGAAGTTCCGGATATGTCTGTTCTTCTTTTGATAGATGGCAGCGGATCAATGTGGGGTGAAAGACGAAATTCTGCAATGATTTCCAGTGTTATTCTTCATGAAGTTCTCAAGAAGCAGGGAATTGAGCATGCCATTGTAGAACACAGAGGACATTTTGAAGAACCTGAAATTGATATAAATATCCTTGTTGATTTCAATGCAAAGGAAGAAGAAAAACTTAATATAATGCAGCTTGATGCAGATGGGGACAACAGAGATGGTCTTGCTCTTTATTGGGCTGAGAAGTATATCAATCAGAAAACCTTCTGTGATAATAAACTAATAATAGTATTGTCAGACGGGGAGCCTGCCCACCAGTATGATGAATACTATGGTCCAGTTGCAAATAAAGATACTGAAAACGCAGCAAAGAAGATTATCAATCGCGGTACTAACATCATTGCTGTTGCTTTGGATAATGACTGTGATGATGAAGAATACAGCACTTATGAATCTTTGAAAGAAATATATCCTCATCTGGTTCAATGTAAGGATTTGAAACGACTTACAGGACAAATTCTTAATATTGTAAGTAAACAGCTGTTATAAACTGTACTAAGATTTTATTGCCTTCTCATACACAGCATATTCTTTCTGTGTGAACATTACAAAATAAACATCCATGACAATTTCCGGATGTTCAGAAAACCATTGGCGGGTGGTGGTCAGTGCAATTTCTGTTGCTTCTTCCAGTGGGTATCCGTAAACACCGGTGGAAATTCCAGGAAAAGCAATAGAACTGTATTTTTTCTTTAATGCCAGATTGAGACAGTTTTTATAGCAGTTTGATAAATCAATTTTATCCTGTTCAGTGCCACTGTAAATTGGCCCCACTGTATGAATAATTGACTTTGCAGTTTTAATATTGTGGGCTCCCGTAATTTTTGCCTCGCCGGTACGACAACCGTTTAAGCGTCGGCATTCTGTAAGGAGGGTAGGACCTGCAGCCTTATGAATTGCACCGTCAATACCGCCTCCTCCCAGCAGTGTTGAATTTGCTGCATTTACAATTGCATCTACCTGCATATCAATTACACTTCCAGAAATGAGATTTACCGTAGATGCAGGCTTATAAGATTCAAGAATATTCAGAATGTTGGAGTTCAACTGGAGATTTTTACCCCAGGGATTAATAAGTATGCCATTACAGTGTTCATTACACTTTGCAGCTTCTATTACTTTACTTAATGGCTGCATTTTGAGGGAAGTAGCTTTTCCTTTTTTCTGTTGTTCTTCCGAAGTGAAAACAGGAATAAAATAGTCTTCTGAATTCTGATTATTTGTATAAAGACGAAGATAATTTATGTCTGTATCTTCAAAAGGAACAAATACCTGCATATTGTTTGCAAGTCCCAGCTTAAGAGAATTCATTACTGGTTTTGAATTTCCGCCTTTGCCCCAATTAAAAAGAGCATTTTCAAGTGCCTTTGCAAAATTGTCTTGTTCCATAAAAAAAACTCCATCAACTGTATTAATCATACCTTTTGATGGAGTTTATTTATAGAAGAGAAATATCTTATTCTATGATTATTTTAAACTAAATTTATAAATTGCAGAAGGATCATCATAGTGTTCGTTTGGAACCCAGAGCATTGTTTTGTCTGTTAGATTGAAAACTGCACTGTGAACTGTGATGGAATTTGAGTCACCGCGGAATGGCCAGTCACGGCGGCTTACATCATCAAGGATTTTCATTGCAGCAGCTTCATCTGCAACTGTACCGTTTGTCTCAACTAAATCTTCGTAGATTTTTTCATAACGGTCATAACCTTTTTTGTCATCTGCAGGGCTTTCATCATAATATCCAGGTGCAATAATGAAGTTTGTTACCCACTGGAAGTCAGAAGCAGCTTCCTGTTCGCCAATGTAATTATCTTTATCATTATAATGAACTACCAGCTGGCGTTTTGAACCGTCATTATCATTTGCATCATTTTCATTTATCCATTCAAGAATTGCACTGCGGCCTGTAGCATCGGCAACCATATAATGGAAAGAAGTGTTTGCAGAGTCGTGGAGATCATATTTCTGTGCAATTTCTACTGCTTCATCAACATTGTCTGCATAGTCAAGAATTGCACGGAGCATTGTTGTAGAAGTAATATCTGGTTTATCTGTATCCTGATTTGTTGCAATAGTTTTTGGGCCACCCTGATAAGACATGAAAATACCACAACTTACACCTGCGTCATTAATTCCATCGAGTGGAGCATATGGTGCAGCAAGACAGGTAATTTTCTGCATGAGAGTTTCAACATCCTGATCAACTTTCATTCCCAGATACTGTAAATCAACTGTAGAAATTGATGCATGGCGGTTTTTACTTTTCTTTGTAATTACAACAGCTGTATTAGTTTTTGAAAAATCGTAGTTACGGCCCATAAGTCTTTTGCCATCTGGTGTAACTGCAGTAAAAGCTGAACAACCAATATTTGTTTCTTTAATCTTCATTTTAATGAGACCTTTTGTAATATTGCTTGTAATAAAGCTCAAAAGCTCTGAATCGTTGCTAACTCCTCCCTGTTTAAGGAATTTATCGAAGTAGTAGCCTCCGCTTACTTTCATAACATAAACACTGCCGTCTGAATGAGCATCGTTTCTATCTTTGATTTTTTTGAAGGTGCTTACAGTAGAAATTTCATTATGCCAGATACAGAAAACTGCAAGTACAAGAACAAGAATGAGTCCAAGAATTGTTCCACCGGTAATGGCACAAATTCTCTTAATCAATTTTTTTGTTTCCATTTTTAATTCTCCTTTATAAAACATATAGACAAAATCTGTATTAATGTCAATCTGGCAAAAAAGACAATAATTGAAATTTCTACTATAATTGAAGAATGGATTTTACCTACATTCTGAAAAGATCAGTCCGTCGTTCTATATGTGTACAGATTTCTGAAGACGAAAAAATTATTGTTAATGCTCCAATTGGAATTTCTGTTTCGGAAGTAGATAAATTTATTTATTCAAAAAGAAACTGGATAAAAAGACATTTAGAAAGACAACGTAATCAAAATGCTTTGTCCAGAGAACTTGGGCCTCTTACCGCAGATGATATCAAACAGATAAAAAAGAAAGCTAAAAAATTAATTCCGGAAAGGGTAGAGTACTACTCAAAGCTTTCGGGAATATCTTACAATCGGATATTTATACGGCTTCAGAAAACAAGATGGGGCAGCTGTTCGGCGGATGGGAATTTGAATTTCAACTGTCTGCTGGCGGATATGCCTCTGGAAATTCTGGATAGTGTTGTTGTTCATGAATTATGTCATCGCCGTCATATGAATCACTCAAAAGCTTTTTATGAAGAAATTCTGAAAATTTTTCCTGAATATAAAAAGTGCGATAAATGGCTTAAACAAAATGGTAATGCTTATTTTAAAAGAATTACCGATTAATTTCTGTGATAAAAAAACAAAAATCTTTATATAATAACCAAATATAATGTAATAAAAACATATTTAATGATATTATTCTAAATATTCTAGTCGTAAACTGAATTATATAATATTAGGAGATTATATGTCATTAAATAAGGATTTTATTTGGGGTGCTGCAACTGCTTCTTTTCAGATTGAAGGTGCTTATAACGAAGACGGAAAAGGATTAAACATCTGGGATACCTTTACTCATGATAAAGGTCATATTGATGATAATTCAACTGGTGATGTAGCCTGTGATCATTATCATCTTTATAAACAAGATGTAAAAATGATGTCTGAGCTTGGTCTTAAGGCTTATCGTTTTTCTGTTTCCTGGGCCCGTATTCTTCCTGATGGAACTGGAAAAGTTAATCAGGCTGGTCTGGATTTTTATGTAAACCTTGTTGATGAACTTCTTAAATATAATATTACTCCATTTGTTACTTTGTACCA
The DNA here is from genome assembly GCA_024402615.1 of Treponema sp. Classification (GTDB taxonomy): domain Bacteria; phylum Spirochaetota; class Spirochaetia; order Treponematales; family Treponemataceae; genus Treponema_D. The sequence continues at coordinate 11,027 of JAKSTK010000044.1, read as the reverse complement.
CTGGGATTTACCTTATGCACTTCATCTGCAGGGTGGCTGGTTGAATCCTCAGTGTTCTGAATGGTTTGAAAATTATACTGATATTGTAACTAAAGCTTTTGGTAATAAAGTAAATAATTATATTACTTTTAATGAACCTTCTGTATTTCTTGGATGTGGTTATAAAGAAGGAAGTCATGCTCCTGGAATCAAAGCAGGTACCCGTGAATTTTTAAGAATTGGTCATAACATTCTTGTTTCTCACGGAAAGGCTGTAATGACAATTAAAAAGAATAATCCTGAGGCAAAAGTTGGAATTACTCTTGCAACTCAGCCACAGATTCCTGTTACTCCTGCCGATGAAGCAGCTGCTTATGAAGGATATTTCTATCCAGGTCTTTGCGACGGTAACTTCTTCTGGTCTACCGGTTACTGGCTGGATACAATTACTAACGGAAAATACAACGATCTTCTGTTGCAGCAGGCAAAGGAAGCCGGAGATTTGTTCCCGGAATATACTGAAGAAGAAATGAAAATCATTGGTCAGAAAATTGACTTTATTGGTTTGAATATTTATGAAGCACAGTACAAGGGTGATTATACCCGCACTCCAGGAACAGCTCATACAGAACTGGCTTGGGATGTTTATCCTGATGCTTTGAAGTGGGGAATTAAACTCAACTATAAACGATATAATCTTCCTATTTATATAACAGAAAATGGTATGTCAGGACACGACTGGGTAAGTCTGGACGGAAAAGTTCATGATCCTTACAGAATTGACTTCCTCCACCGTTATCTGAATGGCCTTAAAGCCGCTGCAGAAGAAGGCTGTAAAGTTGCAGGATATTTCACCTGGTCGCTCATGGATAACTTTGAGTGGGCAAGAGGTTATAATCCTCGTTTTGGTCTTATTCATGTAGATTACAAAACACTTAAACGTATTCCAAAAGATTCTGCTTACTGGTACAAAACAGTAATTGATACAAATGGAGAAAACTTATAAATGTCAAAAGATAATATTCTTTCGCATAAATTATTTTTAGCTCAGGAAGAATCTAACTTTCATTTGCCATATGATGGTGAAATGGATTTCTATGAAGCTGTAAAAAATGGAAATTTTGAAAGAGTAAAAGAAACCATGAAACCTCTGGCAACTGAAGGTATGGGGAAACTTTCGTCTCATCCAATCAGAAACTTAAAGTATCATCTGGTAATTACAATTGCCCTGATTACCCGTTTCTGTATTGAAGGTGGACTCCCAACCGAAACAGCATACACCCTCAGTGATATTTACATCCAGCAGCTGGATACAATGAATGATGAAGATTCAATCAAACAGCTTCATCAGGAATTGATTTATGATTTTGCAACCCGCATGCAGAGTATTAAAAAGAAGGTCGGTCTTTCCAGAACAGTAATCAGAGCAACAGAATATATCTATAATCACTTGAATGAAAAAATTCTTCTGGATGATCTTTCTGAATATCTGGATGTAAATAAATCATATTTGTGTGAACTGTTTAAAAAAGAAACTGGAATTACAATCAGTTCTTATGTAATCAAACTTAAGGTAGAAGCTGCACAGAAAATGCTGGAATCAAGTAATTATGAAGCCAGCGATATTGCAAACTACTTCTGCTTTTCGTCACATAGTCATTTTATTGCTACTTTCAAAAAATATACTGGAATGACTCCAAACGAATACAGAAACTTTAAATACAGAAATCATTTCTAAGAAAAAATCAGTCCTCCAAAAAAATAAAAAATAATTTAAAAACCTATTGACTAGGTAGGTAAAAAGATATATAAATATTATATCATATAAACCTACTAAACAGATAGATAACTAAATTAAACCAGGAGGGCATTATGGTTTCATATTTCGAAAAACTTGTTCGAGAAAATTTCCGCAACGGAGTCATGTGCCGCTGCTGTTGCTAGTCTTACAAAAAATCAAATTAAATTACAAATCCGGAAGTAAAAATTATGGACTTAAACTTAAAAAATAAGATCGTAGTTGTTACTGGAGGAAGCAAAGGAATTGGTTTTGCGATTGCAAAAGAATTTCTTGCAGAAGGAGCTGAAGTTTTTATTACTGGCAGAAATCTGGAAAGTCTGAAAAAGGCGGAACAGGAATTGTCGGTTTACGGAAAACTTCATGGAGTTCAGGGAGACGGAACAGTTCTTGCTGAAATCGAAGCCGTGGCTGCAAAAGCTGCTGAAAAGACCGGAAAAATTGATGTGTGGGTAAACAACGTCGGAACAAACATCAAAAAGAAAGGTGAGTTCTATGACGAAGAAGAAATTGATTTTCTTACCAGCACGCTTTTTAAGTCTGCAGTTTTTGGTATTCAAAGTGCTGTAAAGTACATGAAAGAATCCGGCGGTTCAATAGTGAATATTTCTTCACTGGCCGCAAGATGTGCTACTTGTGGAAGATCAAATATATACGCTTCCATGAAAGCCGCTTTACTTGCTTTGACTAAAACCAGTGCGGGAGAATATGCATCAAAAAAAATAAGAGTGAATGCAGTTCTTCCAGGTTATACAAAAACTCCACTGCTGGAACAGGGCTTTTCTGAAAAAGCTCTTGAAAGACTGCTTCAGGGAAATCTGCTTAGAAGAATGGCAAATCCCGAAGAGATAGCAAAACCGGTTGTGTTCCTTTCCAGCGATGCAGCCAGCTACATAAATGGAGAATCTGTTGAAGTTACAGGCGGACATAACATAGTCCTGAATCCATGGCAAAGTTACGAAAACTAAGAGGTAAAATATGTCAGATAAAAAACAGTTAGTGTTAGATGCTTTTAATAACAAAGAAACAGAAAGAGTTCCTGTAGGATTCTGGTTTCATTACACAAAAAATGAATTGCTTAGTGTTTACGAAGGTAATTCAGAAATGAGACAGCAGAACATTGACGGTCACAAAAGATTCGTAAAGGAATTCCAGCCTGATTTTGTAAAACTTATGAGTGATGGTTACTTCTTTGAACCAAAAACTGCTAAGTTCTTAAGTTCTGTAAAATCTGCTTCTGAACTTTATAAGCTTGAACCAATTGCAGATGATGATCCATGGATTCTTGATCAGGTTTCTCTGGTAAAGGAATTGACTTCATCTTTTGGTAAAGATGTTCTTACTTTCTACAACATTTTTGCACCTGCAACTGCTTTCAAATGGAGTGCTGGCGGTGGAGACAAAAAGCTTGAACAGTTCATCAAAGAAGATAAGTTTGCTGTAATTCATGCTTTAAGCGTAATTGCACAGAATACAGAAAAAGTTGCAATCAGAGTTATTAAAGAAGGTGGTGCTGACGGTATTTATCTTAGTGTTCAGAGTATTCAGGGAACTTATGTTGGTTCTGACTTGTATGCTGAAGTTGCCGCTCCTGCAGAACTTAGCGTTTTGAATGCTGCTAACTCTGCCGGTGGAAAAAATATTCTTCATGTATGTGGTTATGAAGGAGCAAGAAACAATCTTCATAATTTCAAAAATTATCCTGCTCTGGCAATTAACTTTGCTTCGGTTGTTGAAGGAGTTTCGCTGGAAGAAGGAAAAGAAATCTTTAAGGGAAAAGCTGTAATCGGTGGATTTGCAAATCTTAAAGATTCAGTTCTCTCTGCAGGAACAAAAGAAGAAGTTCAGAAAGAAACAAAACGTCTTCTTGATAAAGCAGGCCGTAAAGGAATTATTCTTGGTGCAGATTGTACAATCCCTCGTGACATTGATTTCCAGCGTCTTGAATGGGTTCGTGAAGCTGCAAAATAAAAAAAATTACACAAAAACAAAAATCAAATTAATAGAGGTATTAAATATGAAAAAATTAGTTACATTGGTTGTGGTTGCTGCAGTAGCAGTTAGTTTCGGTTTTGCAAAACCTGCAAAAAAATCAAAAGTTCAGAAAATCAAAGTTGCACATACAAATTATTACGTTCCATATGATTTTGTAAACGATAAGGGTGAATCAGATGGTTTTGAAGTTTCAGTTCTTAAAGAAATTGATAAGCTTCTTCCAGATTATGAATTTGAATATTACCCAACATCTGATGATGATCTGTTGATTGGTGTTTTACAGGGTAAATATGATGTTGGAACAAAAGGTGTTTGGATTACTCCTGAGCGTCAGAAAAAATACATTTTCCCAAAAACTCCAATTGGAGCAAGTGTAATTGGTTTTGTAATCAGAAGCGAAAATGCTGATGAAATTACTGATATTGAATCATTTGCTAAGTTCTCTGGTAAATTGGTTCCTATCAGTCCAAGTAACGCACAGTACGCAATTATTGACGGTTATAACAAAGAACATCCTGATAATCAGATTAAACTTGTTGCAGGGGATCAGTTCCAGGCAAATGGTGACGGTTACGTTTGGGTAAATGAAGGCCGCTACGATGCTTATGTTGATATTAAACTTACTTACCAGAACAACATTCTTAAAGAAGGTGCTCCATACGCAAGCTACAAAGACAAGCTTTCTTATGTAACTTACAAAGGAATTCCAACCTGGCCAATCTTTAACAAAAAACATCAGGCATTTGCAGATGCTTATGATGAAGCAATTAAGATTCTTAAAGAGAACGGAACAGTTTCAAAGCTTGCTATTGAATACTTTGGTGAAGATATTTCAGCTTTGTTAGACTAAAAATGATTAAGACAGGAGTCTGTGATGGATCGACCATTCTACATTAATAAAATATTTGAAGTTATCCCACAGCTTCTGCCTTACCTGCTGGTAACCTTTGGAGTTGTAGCAGGTACTGTAGCGGTTGGTCTTCTGCTGGGATTTTTTCTGGCAAAAGGCCGGCTGTCTAAAAGAAAATGGGCAAATAGAATCAGCGGGTTTATTATCAATGCATTCAGATGTACACCATCTATTGTAATGCTTTTTGTAATTTTCTACGGATTGCCAACTTTGATTTGGGCAATTTTTAAGGTAGATATAAACAACTGGTCAAAAGCCTTTTATGTAATTATTGCACTGGGACTTTTATTTAGTGCAACTGCCGCAGAAATCATGCGTTCCAGTTATCTGGCAGTCCCAAAAGGGCAGAGAGAAGCAGCCCTTACTTCCGGCCTTACAGAAAAACAGGCCTTTATGAGAATTTTGCTTCCACAGGCATTCGCCGTTTCAATTCCTAATCTTGGAAACAGTTTGATTGTACTTTTGAAAGAAGGTTCTTTAGCTTACACAGTTGGATTGATTGATGTAATGGGAAAAGGAAATCTTATTATCAGTAACAATTATGGTGGTTATGCTCTGGAAACTTATATTGCGCTGGCTATTATCTACTGGGTTTTGACAATTGCAGTAGAACAGATTTTTAAAAAATGGGAAAAATCAGTCAGCAAGGGACGAAAGTCTATTTAGGCGGGAGGTTTTATGTTTGATTTACAGTTTTTTGCAAAAACATTCTGGCTGTTATGGACTGCAGTTCCTGTAACTCTGGAAATCACAATTGTCAGTTTAGTATTTGGCGTTATTTTTGGATTTTTAATTGCTCTGGCAAGAGTTCATAAAGTTAAGGTGCTGGATAAGCTTTGTGCCATTTATGTTTCTTTTATCAGAGGAACTCCAGTAATTCTTCAGATTCTGGTTGTTTATTCAATTATTCCTTCAATTCTTAATGCTTTTTTTAAGAAAACTGGCAGTAATATTAATATTTTTGATTTGAATCCGATTGTGTATGCATTTATTGTTTTTGGATTCAACAATGCGGCAACTTTGTCGGAAGTTTTCCGTTCAGCATTACTCACCGTTGATAAAGGTCAGCTGGAAGCAGGTTATACAAGTGGTTTGACATACTGGCAGACTTATTTCCGAATTATCATTCCACAGGCTTTAAGAGTTGCAATTCCTAATTTGTGTAATGCAACAGTTAATTTAATTAAGAATACATCCCTGGCTTTTGCCATGACAGTAAAGGATATTACGGCTGTAGCAAAAATTGAAGCAACATATGGATATAACTTCATAGAAGCTTATCTGGATGTTTTTGTTATCTATATCATTATTTGTACGGTTGTACAGTTCCTGTTTAAGTTATGGGAAAAGAAAGCAAGTGTTTATGTTTCAGCACGCTAATGGGAGAAAGAAACTATGTTGAAAATTACAAATGTACATAAAAAATTTGGTGAAAATGAAATTCTTAAGGGAGTTGATCTTACAGTAAATAAAGGAGATGTTGTTGTAATTCTTGGGCCTTCAGGTTCTGGAAAAACTACATTACTCCGCTGTATTGATTTTCTTGAAACTGCAGATGAAGGTGAACTGGAATTTGATGATATTAAAACCAGCCTTTCAAATGCTCACAAAAAGACAATTTTGAATGTCCGCAGAAAGACAGGTTTTGTTTATCAGAACTATAACCTGTTTGCAAATAAAACAGCTTTGGAAAATGTAATGGAAGGTCTTGTTACTGCAAGAAAAATTCCAAAAAAAGAGGCTCAGCAGATTGCAGAAGAAGCTCTTGCAAAAGTAGGTCTTCTTGACAGAAAGGATTTTTATCCAAGTCAGCTCAGTGGTGGACAGCAGCAGCGTGTAGGAATTGCCCGAGCCGTTGCAACAAAACCAGATGTTGTTCTGTTTGATGAACCAACTTCTGCACTTGATCCAGAACTGGTTGGAGAAGTTCTTTCTGTAATTAAAAATCTGGCAAAAGAAGGTACAACTATGATCGTTGTTACACATGAAATGAGTTTTGCCGAAGAAGCTGCAACACAGGTTGTTTTTATGGACGGTGGTGTTGTAGTAGAAAAAGGAACAAGCAAAGAAATTTTTGAACATCCAAAAGAAGAAAGAACACGACAATTTCTGCAGAGAGTCTTGTCGCCTGTTGAATATATTATCTAAAAGGAGTACAGAACTATGGCGGCAATTGAAACAAAATGTATTCATCTGGAACAGACTACAGACAATTCAGAAGATTCTGCCTGTAAGAAGCAGCATTATGGTTCCATAAGTTTTCCAATTTATCAGACAGCAACCTACGCTCATCCCGCAGTAGGCCAAAGTACCGGCTTTGATTATTCCAGACTTCAGAATCCAACAAGAGCGCAGGTAGAAAAAGTAGTGGCACAGCTGGAAGGTGGAATTGATGCATTTGCACTTTCTACCGGTATGGCGGCAATCACACTGTTGATGGAAACTTTCAGACCAGGAGACCATCTTATTGTGGACTCAGATTTGTACGGTGGTTCTATCCGCCTGTTTGATCATGTTTCAGCAAAAAATGGAATTGAATTTACAAGAGTTAATATTTGTGAAGAAGATGTAGAAGCATTAATCAAACCAAATACAAAAGCGGTTTATATTGAAACTCCTACAAATCCTATGATGAATGTTACGGATATAGCAAAATTAGCAGAAATTACAAAGCGTCACGGATTAATTCTTATTGTTGATAATACTTTCCTTTCTCCATATCTCCAGAATCCTCTGGCTTTGGGAGCAGATGTAGTTATTCACAGTGGAACAAAATATCTTGCCGGTCATAATGATACACTTGCCGGTTTTATTGTAACTAACCGCAAAGATATTCAGGAACAGCTGCGTTTTTTAATTAAAACTACAGGAGCAGGTCTGTCCCCTTTTGACTGCTGGCTTGTTCTTCGTGGAATAAAAACACTGGCAATCAGAATGGAACGGGCGCAGAAAAATGCCTTAAAAATTGCTGAGTTTTTAAAAAACTGTACGGAAGTAAAAAAAGTAATTTATCCGGGTTTAAAAGAACATCCAGGTCATGAAATCATGAAAAAACAGGCAAGAGGCTTTGGTGCAATGGTTACTTTTACTGTTACCGATGAAGCTCTGGCAAAAAAAATTCTTGGTTCTGTGAAGTTGATTCAATATGCCGAAAGTCTTGGTGGTGTAGAAACATTAATTACATATCCTACAACACAGACACATGCTGATGTGCCAGAAGAATTGCGTCTTAAAAACGGCATTACACCTGCAACTTTGCGTTTGTCTGCAGGTATTGAAAATGCTGATGATTTAATAGAAGATTTAAAACAGGCAATAAAAAGCTAAAAAAATTTTGGCCCTGCGGGCCTTTCTGGAGTTTATATGAAATTCGATTTTGATACTGTAACTGATCGTACTCACACAAATGCTATTAAATATGATCTCGCCCAGGCCCGCCACAAACCGGAAGATGCTATCAGTCTGTGGGTAGCAGATATGGACTTTCCAACAGCTCCCTGTATTCAACAGGCTTTAGCAGAGAAGGCCGCTCACGGTATTTATGGTTACAGTCGTCCAGATGAACGTTATTACAACGCTGTTATTCAGTGGTTTAAGAATCGCCATAATTTTGAAGTAAAAAAAGAATGGATTGTAAATACTCCCGGTGTTGTTTTTGCTATTGCAACTGCAATTAAAGCTTTTACAAAAGAAGGGGACGGAGTTTTAATACAGAAGCCTGTTTATTATCCATTTTTTGGAATGATAAATGCTTTGAATCGCAAAGTTGTAAATAATGCTCTGAAAATTAATAAAGGTCACTATGAAATTGATTTTCAGGATTTTGAAAAAAAGATTACAGAAGAAAATGTAAAACTTTTTCTTTTCTGTTCTCCACATAATCCTGGCGGAAGAGTCTGGACAAAACCGGAACTGGAAAAAATTTCGGAAATTTGTTTAAAACATAATGTTCTTGTAATTAGTGATGAAATACATTCTGATATTACTTTTGGTGATAATCATCACACCGTTTATGCAAATCTTTCTGAAGCTGCTGCACAGAATTCTGTTATTTGTACAGCTCCAAGTAAATCTTTTAATCTTGCCGGTTTACAGTTTTCTAACATTTTTATTCCTAATGAAGAATTACGTAAAGCTTTCTGCCGGGAAGTAGATAAAACCGGTTATGATGAACCTTCTCTTATGGGAATTGTTGCTGCTACCAGTGCTTATGCTCATGGTGGTGAATGGTTTGATGCAGCAAAGGAATATATCTGGAATAACATCCAGTTTGTAAAAAAATATATTGAAGAAAACAATAATAAAATAAAAGTTATTATTCCTGAAGGATCGTATCTTCTCTGGCTTGATTTTAATGAGTTTGATTTATCTGATTCTGAAATTACCGATCGTATTTTGAATAAGGCAAAAGTCTGGCTCGATAATGGAATTATGTTTGGGAAAGAAGGCGAAAAATTTCAGAGAATTAACTGTGCAACTCCCCGTACAATCCTGCAGCAGGCTGTAGAGGCAATTTGCAAACAGTTTTTATAAGGTAGAATCTATAAATCCTGCAATTTCTTTAATTACAGAAATTCTTCTTCCAATTAATCCATGCTCTGTAGGAAACTCAACCCGTTTTTGAATAGCATTTGTCTTGTGAGCTTCCAGTTTCTGCCAGAGAGGTAAGACCATTTCGTTTACTGGAGAAACAGAATCGTAAGTACCGCAGAATACAATGAGATTTTTATCTTTTACCTGTTCGTAAGCATTAGGATGAGAAATATTTTCTTTGTTTGAAACAACATCTTCGTAAATTGCATCTGCTCCATCTGACTGAAGAATTTTGCTTTCCTCCAGTAATGAGCGGAAATAGGTCTCTTTTGCACGGTTGAGATATCTGGTTGGATCGTAAGGTGTAAGCATAATTATTCCACGAATCCAGTCCAGTTTTTTTCCGGCATTAAGAGCCGAGTTTGCTCCCATACTGTGTCCAAGAAGATAAATCTGTTCCGGATTAATAAAGTATTTATTAACAAATTCCTGAGAATGAGCATATTCCGCCAGATTTTGAGCATCTTCTATACAGTTGGTGATTAAATATTTTCCCTGACTTCCCCAGGCTCCCCGGTTATGAGGAACAATTACAACACAGCCAATACGGCACAGGGCGTGAGAAATATCATCATTTCGGGCAGTTCCAGGAAAACCATGGAGCATTATTACACAGGGATGAGGTTTATTATGATTTCCAGAAGGCCACATAATTTCGCCGTAAATATGAGACCCGTTGCTAATAAAATCCAGAGTTGTGTAGTCCGGTAATTCAGTTGGGTCAATATCAGCTTCATCTTCAAATAAATATTGTAATGCCAGTTTTGAACTCATAATTAAAACCTCCAGGTACTTTATTTTACACCTAGTAATACCTAGTAAGTCAATAGGTAAAACAGATAAAAAAGAATTATTTACCTATTGACAAAGTAGGAAATAGAAAGTTAAATAATTATATAACCTATTATATAAATAGGTTACAGAGGTTCTTATGCTTAAAATTTCTACTAGAGGACAATATGCTCTTTTGATTATGACAACTCTTGCTGAACAGCCGGAAAATACATATGTTCCGTTAAAACTTTTATCTCATCGCCAGAATCTTTCAAATAAATATCTGGAACAAATTTTGATTCAGTTAAGTAAAAAAGGACTGGTTACCGGCGCTCGTGGAATTAACGGTGGTTATAAACTTAACCGTAAACCGGAACAATATTCGGTTGGGGAAATTCTTAGATGCTCGGAAGGAGAGCTGTCTTCTCATGGAGTTCATAAAGGAAATACAATTACTAATGTGGGAAATCAGGCTTTCTGGCAGGATTTTGATAAATTAATAAATGATTATGTTGATAATACAACTCTGGATATTCTGGTTGAAAAAAATAAAGCTGACCCTGGGTTTGAATATTGCATTTAGGATTGAATAACAATTCATAGTTAAATAAAACGGCCGTTCATTGTTTGAAGTGCACCCCTAAAGTTGGACAAATAAAGTTCAATTTTAGGAGGTGCATTTTTTATGTCCAAATACTCAGAAGAGTATAAATTAAAAGTTGTGAAAGCATACTTATCAGGAGAAGGTGGTGCTGGAACAGTAGCAAAAAAATATAAAGTTGCAAGAACTTGTGTTCAACAATGGGTTGCACAGTACGAATTAACTGAAAGTTTTACAAAACCAACTCGACATTTTAGCGGAGAATTTAAGCTAAAAGTGTTAAACTATCAGCAAGAGCATCATCTTTCAGATTTACAGACAGCATTGATTTTTGGCATAACAAACCACGGAACAATCTGTGCATGGCGAAAGAAGTA
>JAKSTK010000043.1 GCA_024402615.1 Treponema sp. | reverse complement strand
AGTTGAAATCCAGGATATTGTTCGAAATCTGGAAACTATGAATACTGCTTTTAATAAAATTCTTACGGATAATAAATATAGTTCGCGGGAAAGAATTAATAGTACAGATTATGCATATCGGCAGGTTCAGTTAATTGAAATTGATGGTTATTATTGGACCAGTATGCTTCATTGGGATAGAGATTCTGGTGCTCCAGCAACCTTCCAGGCGTCAGGTAATCTTGATGAGGCTGCTTTACGATGGCTTGGTATGTATAATGATACAGAGTATAATGACTTAGGAAGTCACACATATAAGGGAGAATCTATAATCCTGTATCAGACTGCACTTGATAATAGAACCTCAGACGAAGGACTTTTTTACATGGACAGATGTGTCAGATATACTGGCTGGTCATCAGGACTTACTGCTGATTGGGCTCATCAGGATATGAAAACTCATGCTATGGCATTAATTACATTGAATGAATAAAAAGCGGAAAAAAAATAAAAAAAATTATCCTGTATCACTATATGAAACACCTTGTCTTTTATACTGATTATAAAGATAAAGCAAAACAGAAGTTTTCTAGACTTCTGACCAGGAGGAAAGTATGAAAAAGGCATTGTGGGTTTGTTATTTTTGTATTGTGGTTTTTATTGCAGTAAATGCAGCTGGTATTCGAGAACATAGAAGTTTTGCAGAGGTAAAAGCAGAACAGATGAGTTTGCTTGAAGGGTAAAAAAAACAAAAGGGACAGAGATAAATGATGTAAGGGTTAAACTTTCAGTTTATCTCTCCCTCATTGTTCAGAATAACTAAAATCAGTATAATCTTCCCTATATATTATTTATTCAATGAGGAAGAATATGGCAGACGCTAAAACCGAATTTAAAGAGATTGTTGCAAAAGCGGTAAACGAGTTTATTAAACAGAAAGGAATTGATGCAGAAGAAGTTAAGGCTGATTCCATTGTTGTACAAAACGCTCCAAATCCAGAAATGGGAGATCTTGGTTCTCCAATGTTTGTTTTTGCAAAAAGCCTGCGGATGGCTCCTCCTCAGATTGCCAGTGGTGTTGCAGAATTAATTAAAGATTGTTCTTTAGGTCAGATTCTTGCTGTTGGTCCTTATGTAAATATTAAACTTGATAAAGCAGGTGCTGCAGCTCCTATTCTTGCGGCAGTTGCAAAACAGGGAAAAGAATACGGTTCTTATAATCAGCAGGGTAAAAAGCCTCTTGATGGTCGTAAGGTAATGATTGAATTTTCATCGCCAAATACAAATAAACCTCTTCACCTTGGCCATATCCGTAATGATGCTCTTGGTGAATCTGTCAGCCGCATTCTTAAAGCTGCCGGTGCAGATGTTTACAAAGTTGATTTGATTAATAACCGTGGTGTTCATATCTGTAAATCAATGCTTGCATACAAAATGTTCCATGAAGCAAAAGGTGAAACTCCTGAGTCTTTGGGAATGAAAGGTGATCATTTTGTTGGTCAGTGTTATGTAGAATTTGATAAATATCTTAAAGGTGAAAAAGATAAACCGGAAACTGCTCATCCAGAAGCAAATCAGATGGCAGAAGAAATGCTCATTAAATGGGAAGCTGGAGATCCTGAAGTTGTTGCTTTGTGGAAAAAAATGAATGAGTGGGATTTCGAAGGTGTAAAAGAAACTTACGATAGAACAGGCATTTCTTTTGATAAATATTATTTTGAAAGCGAAACTTACCTTAAAGGAAAAGGTGAAATTTTAAAAGGTCTTGAAAAAGGTGTTTTCTTCAAAGCCGAAGATGGTTCTGTTCGTATTGATGTAACTGATGTTGTTGGAAAGGGTAAGGATGAAGATAATCACGAAAAAGTTCTTCTCCGTAAAGATGGAACATCAGTTTATATTACACAGGATATTGGTACTGCAATTTCCCGCCATGATGACTGGGCTTTCAATCAGCTGGTATATGTTGTAGCTTCAGAACAGAATTATCACTTTAAGATTTTGTTCCATATCCTTCAGAAACTTGGATTTGAATGGGCAAATAAACTTTATCATTTAAGTTACGGTCTTGTTAATCTTCCAAATGGTCGTATGAAGAGCCGTGAAGGTACAGTTGTTGATGCTGATGATTTAATTGATTCACTTCATGCTGATGCTCTTGAAGCAATTAAAGAACGCGGTCGTGACGAACAGGTTGGTGATGCAGATGAAGTTGCAGAAAAAGTTGCTCTTGGTGCTTTGCATTACTATATGCTTCAGGCAACTCCAATCAAAGATATGCTCTTTAATCCTGCAGAAAGTTTGAGTTTTAATGGAAATACAGGTCCTTATCTTCAGTATATGGGAGCCAGAATTAATTCTATTCTCGGTAAAGCTTCAGAAGCCGGTGTAAAATCTGATTCTTCAGACGAGGCAGTTGCATTGCTTACTGCTCCAGATGAATGGGAATTAATTAAACTTCTTGGTGATTATCCTGTAGTAGTAGAAAAAGCTGCTGAAAATCTTGACCCAAGTGCAGTTGCTGCTTATGTTTACGAAACAGCAAAAGCTTTCAGTAAGTTCTATCAGACCTGTTCAATTGTAAATGCAGGAGATGCAAAACTTGCCGGCGCCCGTCTGTATCTTGCAGAATGTACTTTGCAGGTAATCAAAAACGGAATGGAACTTGTTCTTGTTCCTTATCTTGAAAAGATGTAATAATTTAATAGCAATATTACTCAAACGCCCTGGAATTAAGTTTTCAGGGTGTTTTTTTACTTAAGGAAGTTATTGTTTTACGGAGTTTATTATGGAAAATTTATGGTTGCTGCTGGTAAATAGCATTTTGCTTGGAATTGGTCTGGCAATGGATGCTTTTTCAGTTTCTATGACAAACGGATTGAATGAACCAAAGATGAAATTTTGCAGAATGAGCCTTATTGCCGGCTGTTATGCTTTTTTCCAGTTTGCTATGCCAATGATCGGTTGGGTTTGTGTTCATACTATTGCAGAAAAGTTCACTAAAGTTCAGCCGTTTATTCCCTGGATTGCATTAATTTTATTGCTGTATATTGGCGGCAAAATGCTGATAGAAGGAATCAGAAACAAGGAAGAGAATGAAACTTCTGATGGTGAAAAACTTTTAGGTTTTGGAACATTAATTGTGCAGGGGATTGCTACTTCTATTGATGCACTTTCCGTTGGTTTTACAATTGCAGATTATAATACTATTGAAGCATTGCTTGCTTGTGTAATTATTGCGGTTATGACTTTTGGTATTTGTGTTGGAGGTCTGGTAATCGGTAAGAAAATCGGTGCTAAACTTTCTAACAAAGCGGCAATCCTTGGCGGTGTAATTTTAATTGGTATTGGTCTGGAAATCTGGATACAGGGATTTTTAATTCCTGTAATTACTGCATAGTTTTTCATTCTGGTAATTTTGTGGAATTCGCAATTTTTTTATGTTATATTTTATTTTGTTGAATGATATGAAATTATGCTTTTTAGAAGGTAGGTATAAATGACATCTCTAAATCTGAAATGGGTTGTTCTTGCTGTTGCTGTCCTGATGTATGCACTTGTTATTGCATTTCAGGAAAAGAAAGTCTGGTTTACTTCAATTGCAGCAGGTATTGTAATACTGCTTGGCTGTATTCTTCCTGGCAGTATTTTTAATATGCCTGTAAATGGAACAGAAAGCGCGTTTGTAAATCATACTTATGCCTTTACTCATGCGGTAGGTGGTGTAATTAACTGGAATGTTATTCTTATTTATCTTGGAAGTATGACAATTGCTGCTTTGTTTCTTTATTCTAATGTGCCTGCCAGAATTGCGGATGGAATCATCAATAACAGTAGAAATACAGGAGTTGCAATGGTTTTGATTCTTGCAATGACAGGTATTATTTCTATTTTTGTAGAAAATGTTGCAACTGTTCTTGTAATGGCGCCTATTGCTCTTGCATTGTGTAAAAAACTGAAGATGAATCCAACTTATTTTATGATTGGTCTTGCGGTTATGTCTAATTTGGAAGGAACTGCTACACTCGTTGGTGATCCACCAAGTATGATTTTTGCCGGAGTATCTGGATATAACTTTATGGACTTCTTTGTTCATGATGGCAAACTTTCTATTTTCTTTATTATTCAGACAGGGTTACTTGTCGGTTGTATTTATTTCTATTTCTTTTTTGCTAAGGCTGGTAAAAACAAAATTGATGTAGAAAAGACAGAAGTTATTTCCTGGATTCCTTTCACAATCCTATTGATTATGATTATTGGACTGGCAGGAATTTCTTTTATTCCTGATCCAACAGAAAATGCACTGGAAGTTACAAATATTTATGATTTCTTCAGCGGATTTTTTGTTTTATTCTTAGGAATTGTTGCTGTTGTCTGGTATAAAATTGGACAGAAGAAGAGCTGGAGTGATATCTGGACTTTAATTAAAGAACTGGATTGGGAAACAATTTTCTTCCTTCTAGGAATCTTTGTTGTAGTTGGAGGTATTCAGGAAACTGGACTTTTGCAGGATTTTGCGGCTTTCCTTGCAAAAATCTGTGGAGGTTCTAAATTCCTTGGATTCCTGATTATTCTTATTGTTTCTGTAGTTATTTCAGGTTTTGTTGATAATGTACCTTATATTATTGCAATGCTGCCGGTAGCAAAAATGCTGGCTGTTACAATGAGCACAGAAACACAGCTTGCTCCAGAACTCTTTATGTTTGCATTACTGGTAGGTAGTTGTCTTGGAGGAAATCTTACTCCTTTTGGTGCTTCTGCAAATGTGGTATCAATGGGAATTGTAAAAAAAGAAGGTTATCCAATGAAGTTTAGCGGATGGCTTAAGGTTGCCGTTCCATTTACATTGCTTACAACTGGCTTTGCCGCTCTTGTTCTCTGGCTGTTGTGGGCATAAAATAATTAAGATATTGAGGTAAAAGTGAAAGGTTTGATTACTGCAGGAACCAATAACCTGTTTACGATTGAATGTGACGATGGAGTTATTCGTAACTGTACAATTAAGGGTAAGGTTCTGAAATCGGACAGACAGTTTTATAATCCTCTGGCTCCTGGTGATGTAGTAGAGATTGAAGTTGATCCTATTAATGATGAAAAAGGTCAGATTCTTTCTCTGGAACCCCGTACAAATACTTTCCTTCGCTGGAATGTAAAAGGCCGATGTCCTCAATTGCTGGCTTCAAATCTGGATTATCTTATTCTGGTAACAACTCCAGATGAACCACCTTTCCGTCCACGATTTATTGACCGTGCTTTGGCTCAGGCTGAACATCAGGGAATTACTCCCGTAGTTGTCTGCAATAAATGGGATCTGGCAGAAGCTATGCAGGTTGATGGAAGAGATGAGGAATTTAACGAAATTGAACGCCGTCTCAGTATTTGGGAAGAATTAGGTTATAAAGTTCTCCGCCTGTCTGCAAAAACAGGTGAAGGAATGACTGAATTTGTTGAATTACTGGAAGATCATCTTTCGGCATTTGTAGGACAGTCGGGAGTTGGAAAATCCAGTCTGATTAATGTTATGGATAATTCCTGTGTTCTTAGAACGGGAAGTCTTTCGCAAAAGTACGGAAGAGGTTGTCATACAACTACAAAAGGAACATTAATTCATCTTACTTTGAATGAAACTCTTGTAGATGGAATTCAGGGAAGAAAAGCAAATATTATTGATACACCAGGTATCCGCCGTTTTGTTTTAGACGATATTGAAGCAGATGATCTGGCATTATATTTCAGGGAATTTGAACCGTTTGTTGGGAAATGTAAATTTGGTTTGAATTGTAAACATGATACAGAGCCTGAATGTGCAATCCGTGATGCTGTTGAAGCAGGTAATATTACAGAAGAACGCTACGACAGCTGGAGACGCATTTCTAACGAAATTAGAACTGGCTCTTGGGAAGATTAATTTTTATTTATACATGAACAAAAAAGCTTTACAGGAAATTGATTACTTCAGAATCAGAGAAGAAGTCGCTGGCTATTGTGTTGCTGTAGAATCACAGGAAATTCTTTTACAGCGAGATCCTCTTACTGATTCAGAAGAAGTAGAAAAACTTAAAAATCTTAGCCGCGAATGGTGCGGATATCTTACTGCTCATTCAAGCCCGTTAGGCGGATGGAATCCTATTCACGGTTTATATAGCATTATTAAGACTAATGGTGCTGCGTTGTCTTTAGAACAGGTTTATTCTCTGGGACAATTTACCCGCAGTGTAAAAAAAGTTGCTGAAGGAATTCTTAATCATAAAACAGAGTTAAATCTTAAGCTTTTGCCGGTGGAAGCAGAAAAACTTCCGGATATGGCAGAAACAGAAAGAAAAATCTTCAGAATCATTACACCGGATGGTGAATTACGGGACTTACCGGAAATCAGTGCAATCAGAAAAGAAATTGCCAGCCTCAATGGAAAAATCAAAAACATTATGCAGAGTTTTACCTCTGATCAAAAGTTTGATGGAGTTCTGGAGTCTAATGTGCCGGTTTTGAGAAATGGACGGCAGGTATTAGCTGTAAAATCAAATCAGCAGAATAGAATCCCGGGAATTATTCATGAGGTAAGTCAGTCATCACAGACAGTTTATATTGAACCGGAAGCAGCTGTTTATTGCAGTAATCAGTTGATTCAGAAACAGAACGAATTGCAGCAGGTTATTAAACGGATTTTAATTGAACTGACAACAAGTCTGCAGCCTTCAATCCCGGAATTTAAAACAGCATTACCGGTAATGGAACTGCTGGATACAACTCTGGCTGCTGCCCGCTGGGGTAGTGAACATAACTGTGTTTATGCATTGCCTTGTAAGGGAGAGCCCCCAATGCTCAGTCAGGCTCGTCATCCTTTGCTTGGTGAAAAGGCCGTTCCTATTGATATCCGCTTTATGGATGGGAAAAATATTCTGATTATTACGGGGCCAAATACTGGTGGTAAAACTGTTTCATTAAAAACTTTTGCATTGTTTTCAATGCTTAATCAGACAGGTTTTCCAATTCCCGCAACAGAAGGTTCACGGCTTCCTGTGTTTAAAGATATTTACGCTGATATTGGTGATGATCAGTCTCTGGATCAGAGTCTTTCTACCTTCAGCGGACATATGAAAAATATTGCTCAAGCTGTTAAAAATGCCGATTCTGATTCTCTGATTTTGCTGGACGAACTTGGAAGTGGTACAGATCCACAGGAAGGTACTGCAATTTCTATGGCGGTGTTGGATACTTTGATTCAGCGAAAATCTTTTGTACTGGTAACAACCCATCAGGGAATTTTAAAGAATTATGGATATACAAATCCGGCTTGCGTAAATGCTTCTGTGGAGTTTGATACAACGACTCTGTCCCCTTCGTATCATCTTTTGATGGGAGTTCCTGGCGAAAGTCATGCTCTGGATATAGCACAGAAAAATGGTTTGCCAGCGGAAATTGTTAAAGCTGCGAGAAACTATATTGCAACTGAGCAGGCTGATGTTTCTGCTCTTATACGTGGACTTAATCGTAAACATATTGAATTAAACAAGGTTCAGAAAGCTGCAGAAAGCGAAAAAAAACAGGCAGAAGAAAAAGCTCTTCGACTTAAAGAAAAAGAACTTAATCTTAAAAAGAAAGAACATGATTTGAAGGCTGGTAAACAGCAGGAATTGAACGACTTTTTGATACATAGCCGTAGAACTTTGGAAAATCTTGTACGAACTTTGAAGGAAGGGGAAGTTACAAGAGAAAAAACTCTAGCTGTAAAACAGTTTATCTCGGATCTGGAAAAGGATACAGAACGACTTGAACAGAAATTTGAGGTAGAAGAAGAAAATCTTGCAAAAGAACAGGAAGCATTTAATAAAGAATTACAGAAACAGAGACATCCTGGTTCAAACAAAAAAACAAAGAAAAAGATGAGCAACGCAGAAGCACTGAAGATGGCTACTGTTGTGGTTTTTGATAAAACAAAAGGGACAGAGCAAACTGATGAAAAACCCCTGGTTTTTGAGCCTGGTGCTGCAGTAAAGGCTGGAATCAGTAAAAGTGAAGGTATCCTACTTCAGGAAGTTAGAAAAGGATTGTGGTCTGTTCAATTTGGAAGTGTAAAAATGACTGTAAAACAAAAAGATTTGCAGTTAGTTTCTAAATCCAATAAATTGCAACCCGAAGTTTCGCTTGATATCTCTGGTGCTGTTATTTCTGGCAATTATGTTTACGAAAAAACACTTGAACGCCCTGTGTTTGAATTGCGGCTTCTTGGAATGTATTCGGAAGAGGCAGTTAGAGCTCTGGAACATCAGATTGATTTATGTGCTTTGAATAATTTTCCGTCGTTTAGTGTTATTCATGGTAAGGGTGATGGGGTTTTGCAACAGGTGGTTACAGATTATCTTTCTAATTGTCCGATTGTAAAATCATTTGAATTTGCTCCAGCAGAAGATGGCGGTGCTGGAAAAACTTATGTAACGCTTAAGATGTGAGGGCGGGATTTATATACAAAAGGGACAGAGATAAATGTTTTATAACATTTATCTCTGTCCCTTTTGTATATATTTTTTTGATTGAAACGATGAGTTAAAATCAATATCATTAAGTAAACTTAGTATGAAGATTTAAGGAGGAAATTATGTCTTTATCTAAATCATTTTCCGCAGATGGAAAAAAATGTACAGTAACATTCTCTGTTAATCCTAATGCTGCTGCAGGTGCAGAAAAAGTTTTCCTTGTTGGAGAATTTAATAGTTGGAATGAAACAGCAACACCAATGAAAAAAATGCCAGATGGATCTTTCTCAGTAAAAAAACAGTTGGAAACAAATAAAAAATATCAGTTCCGTTATCTCTTAAATGGTAAAGACTGGATTAATGACTGGAAAGCTGATGAATATATTCGTTCAGAGTTAGCAAATGATGATAACTCATGTGTAGATACTACTGTACCTGCTGCTGTTAAAACTGCTAAAAAGCCTGCTTCAAAATCTGCAGCTAAGACTACTGCAAAAAAAAGTAGTACAAAAGGGACAGAGACAACTGAACCAAAAGCCACTACAAAAAAATCAACTGCAAAAAAAGCAACAAAAAAATAATTTGAAAAAAAATCAAAAAAATAGTAAAGATTGACAATATTTAAGGTCTGCCTTATTGACAAAAACTTCCAGATTTTATATATTGTTAATCACTTATTCCCCGATTGTGTAATGGTAGCACTTCAGATTCTGGTTCTGACTGTGGGGGTTCGAATCCTCCTTGGGGAACTCAAGCTGAATCTGTAAAGATTCAGCTTTTTTTTTGCAATTTTCAATAAAGGTCCCTTCGAATATCGGTTTAGTTCGCGGCCCTCTCAAGGCTGAAAGGCGGGTTCGATTCCCGCAGGGACCGAAATAAAAAAAAAACTCACGAAAGTGAGTTTTTTTTTATTTAACGGGTAGTGCTCGTGGTACAAAAGGGTCAGAGATAGATGTTGAGATAGATGCTGCTGGCAAATAATGATCTCGAAGATATCCAGACACTTTTTTTTGTTCAGGATTTTATAATATTCCTTTTTTTTATGTTTGAATTTATCTCTCAAATTAATCTGAATTCTGATAAATATTGATTTGCTGCCGTCGAATAGAAATTATTTTTTTAAGCCTTTGAAACGATCCATGACATTATTCCAGTTATACGAGAAATTGTTCTAATCGATAATCCTGCGGCTCTTAATATCCTTATTTTATTTTGAATCTCGGTTATTGGGATATCCGGTGGAATTAGAGGTGTGTTACTATTCAAAAGTCTTTTTATTTTATTGATGTTATATATTTGTCGTTCAGAAGGACGTAATTCAATATCTATGCATTCATTATCTGAAGCTTGATGAAGAAAATGATATAGTTCACTGGTGGAAGTGAAGTGTTCCATAATATATTTTATTTTTATCAATGAATTCGGCTTCTTATATAATTTATAACTGCTCCACTTGTATTCCGAAAAACAACAAATACCTGCTTTTTCAGGATTCTGAAGAATATATCGAAATACTGTTTTATAATATATCTCATCTGAAATTACTTCACTCAAAAATCTATTCTGAAATAAATGTCCAACTCTGTCATATTTCTTATTAAATGCTCTTGCATACACTGATTCAAGTGATTGCATGAATGCAGAAATATCAGTTTGAGTATCTTTTATAAGTAAATGAAAATGATTATCCAGTAAACAGTGTGTATGGACTTGAATTTCATATTTTTTACTATACTTCTCTAGTAAAAAAAGGAAATATTCTTTGTCCTTCTCATCCAGGAAGATATTCTGTTTGTTTACACCACGGCTTACAACATGATAAAGGCCGGTTTCTGAATATTTACGTGCTTGTCTCATGCTTTATTAATAGTTATTTTTTGAAGATTTCGGACCATTTTTTTGAAAAAAAATTAATATTTATCTCTGTCCCTTTTGTATAAACTCTGTTAATCCGTTAGTAAAAAAAAAGTGCAATTTCCCTGTGAATATCATATAATAGAAGATGTGAGTGGTAGCGAAAACAAAACTTCCTTTGACAAACTGGTAGCAGGGCTTTCTTCCGAAGACCGTCACGCAATGCTGAAGAGAATTAATCAGAATGCTGCGCAGACTTCTCATCTTAGTTCTGCCAACCGGGATGTAAATGAAAAATATGTTTCTCTTAAATTAAAGCTAAAAGAAGAATCTTTTTTCTATAAGGTTATTCTTTGGCTCCGTTCTATTTTTCAAAAGCATTCAATCGAAGAGTTGTATAGTGATGATATGCTGGCTATTGTTGCTCGCAAAGTTAATCATAATCATCCAGGGCTTGTAAATCACAAAATTAAATCGCTTGATTATATTTTTTATGAGAGACTTCAAAATCTCAAGGATGCATCAGATTTTTTCAAACCTTATTTCAGTTTCATTGATGATAATCCTGGCGATTTTTATGTTTTTTTAAGTTCCTTTGTTGCTCCAGAGCTTTCCGAAAAGATTAATTCAGAAGCGGATCCATTTACTATTCCTTTCACAAAAGAAGGTACTCCTGAACTTAGAACAGAACTTTCTAAAAAACTGGACGAGATTCTTAAAAATATGGATCATGGTACAAAAGCGAATATTTATTCAGCTGTTTCTTCTGTAAACTGGCTTAAAAACTTTGTAAATCTTCCATATCTTCATTTTCTTGCACAATTTACCAATGTTGCAGGAGATGTTTATTCCTGTTCATATAAACATGGGGTTCAGGATTATAATCGTCTTGCTGCTGTTTTCTCTAGAACAATGCCGGTTCCAAATGAAGCATTGGAAGCAATATTCTTATTCTCTCAACGCAAGTCTATGACTAACAATGCACAGGAAAAAGATATTGAACGGGCTGTAAAGGAATTTTTAAATCAGGCTGCAGGATTCTTTGTTTCTATTCAATCCTTTATTAATGGTGTACCGATTGTAAAGATTGGTCGACTTGTAAATGAAAATTATGACTGGCAGCCAGAAAATATCGAAGGAGCAGAGGCCTGGTTCCCTGCATTTAGAACTCAATGGCGTAAAATTCTTGATATTCGATGGAATGATTGGCTTCGTGAACAGAAAAAGCAGACTCTTAGTGATAATCTGAAGAGTGATTTTAATCTTTCTGATTTCCCAATGATGAGAACTCGTCCATGGGCAAAGCTTTGGTCACGGGTTCCTTTTAGTTGTGAGCTTACTGGAGGTTTCCTTTCATGGTTTGCAGAGGAGAAATGGGATGAAATACTCCCGGTTCTGAATATGGTTGCAATGGAAGGTATATTCTATCGCAGTGAGAACCGTACAGAATTTTCGGAAGGTTTGAATAATGTTTCTTCTGCTATGACAATGCTGATGGAATTGATTGGTAAACTTGAAAGTAACGGTGAATTTGGAAAAGTTTTTGAAAATTTTTCTGATAATACTGTTCATACTCTGCAGGTTCAGAAGCAGATAGATTCTATGATGGAAACTATTGAATCAACAGTAAAAGAATCAATTAAACTCTTTGGAAAAGGTGTTCGTACCATGGAAAGAGTTTTTCATGGCTTCTTTGATGAAACAAAAGATGGCGTTCATGAATCTTTACAGAATTTGAATCAGTTGGGTGGTAGAGAAAATCGCCAGTTCCGTGAAGAGTTAAAGGATTCGAGAGAACTGCTAAATCGTAGTATTTTTTATATTTCTGAATTAGAACCGATTGATTCTGCTGCTAAATAATTCTTCATAAAATAAAAGTTAGTAAAATGAACTATTTTTCCATTCATGATTTTATTTCGCCGGCAAAATCTCCAATTTCTCAAAAATATATTCTTTTCCCTTTTTATCATGAATCAAAAAGAATTGAAAATAACATTTTTTGTGGATTAACCTTAAAATCTGCAGGAACAATGCGCTTTCGCTGGAATGAAACAAATCAAAACAGGATAGATTTATTAAAAACAATTTCAGAAAATCCTGTTGCAGTCGAATTAATTCATTCAAAGACGGTTTATTGCATTAGTTCCAAAGAGAAATGTTATGAAAAGTCTGAAGAAACAATTGTCTCTGTCCCTTTTGTAAATTCTCCAGTTATCTCTGTCCCTTTTGTAAATCCTCTGCAGGGCGATGGCCTCGTCACTGACGATAGATCCTTAATGCCAGGGGTTACTGTGGCTGATTGTATGCCTTTGTATTTGTATGACAACCAGACTGGAGCTTTCGGCATTGTTCATTCTGGCTGGAAGGGGACTGGAATTGTTCAAACGGCAATTGAACTGATGACAGAAAAGTTTGGAACAGAGGCAAAAAATGTGTCTGTAGTAATAGGACCTCATATAAAAGACTGCTGCTATATTGTAGATGAAACCAGAGCAAAATATTTTTCGGAAAATTTTACTCCAGACTGCATAAAACCTCTGGAAGAAAACGGAAAATGTTATTGCGGCGGAAAAGGGCTCCCCATTACCTGGAATAATGGAAATGGTCCTTTATTCAGACTTTCTCTGGAAAAAGCAAATCTTTCTGTGCTGCGAAAATGCGGTGTTAGAGATGAAAATATTTCGGTTTGCAAAGAATGTACCTGTTGTACAGAAGAATTAGGTTCTAATCGCCGCGAAACAGCCGCCGCTTCTGTTGAAGCAAATAAAAGAGGCAGCTCATTTGATCCGTCTATTGCTTTTACGGTGATGGCTGCCTTTGTAGTAAACAAACAGAAAAGCTAGTCTGCTAGAAATTCAATTTTAATGGTTCGTTAATCATTTCCAGTTGATGATCCAATTCTCGCTTAATTGATTTCTTTGATGGAATCCAAGGATAACGAAGGCTCAATTTTCCTGCCGCAGTAATTGCATCCCCGTTTTCCATTTTTACCTGATTGTAATATTCAGACTTGAAAAGATAATTGTTCAATTCAACGGCTGAATAAGTTCTTTCAATATCCTCTAAAGTCCAGTGGTTTTTCTTGTAGCGAAGAGTTATAAATTCTTTAACCAGCTGAACTTCCAGAATACCATCTTCTCCTTCCGAAGAAAGTAAATAATATTCAACTTCATGGACTGATTTACTCTTGTTATTCAAAGAAATTCCCTTTTCTGTTTTCAAAGGAACAGGTTTTTCTTTGTAAGATGGAGTGTGGACTGTCATATCTACTTCATGACCGTCAATCTTCAAATGGGTAACTCCATAAACTGCACATTTCTGATTGTTATAAGAATTAACATTGTAAATCATATACATTTCTGGAGATAAAATTCCCTGGTCTCCGTTGTACATCTTTCTCTGTTTTCCAATAACATACATGTTTGCAATGATGTTTGTGTAACGTTTTGGTTCTTTTCCGCTGGTAAGATTTTCCATCAACTGTGTATCTCTTTCATTTGCGGCTTTATAGAATGCTTCGATTGTCTGTGCTGAAGTCAATCCTATAGAAGTAGGTTCTCCCTGTCTGGACACAACTGTATTTGCAGTAATGATGCCAAGGATAACTGCTACAATCAGTACAGTAATGATTGTTGCTGTGTTACGTCGTAATTTGCGGGATGTATTAATTCTTGATGATTTTAATTTCATCAAAGTATTCGATTTTTCTTTAAGTTCCTGTTTTTTTTCTTCTGTCAGTTCAGGAAGTTCTTTTGCTTTATATAGTTTTTCTAATGGAAATTCTGGAACTGGAGTTAAGTCTTCATTTGATTTTCCCTTCTTTTTTCTGCCAGGAATATTTACTTCATTCGAATTAAGTTTTAACCCTTTGTTGATATTCGAAACTAACTCACTGTCAAAATCTTCACGACAAAAATCTAATGGCAGAAAATTGCGGTCAAGAATATCCGCGTTTCGCTCAATAGGTTCTTCCGCAGGATATGGAAAATTACCGGTAAGCATTTTGTATGCAAAAACTGCCCGTTCAAAACAAAGAGCTGGCAAATCAAAAAGGGAAGGATTTACCCAATAGCCGTGAAGCAATGCACCTTCTTTTCCTTTAATTCCTGCAGCTGCATATTTGTAAAGATTTTCCGGCAGGAAAAGCACCTGAGTATTCTGTTTGTTAGAAAGGTCAAGAGAGATAAAAATTCCGCCGGCACCAATAATCGGAAGCTTATACTTTTCTTTTGCGGATTGAGTCAGAATAGAACAAATGATGTAGTAGGCTTCAAAAAGTCGTTCTTTCTTTTCTGCAGAATCTTCTGCAAGTTCCATATCCAGCAGGGTTTCTACAGATTTTTCATCCTTGTTTCCTAATGGCTGATTTCCACAGTAGAAAACTGTACGGCTGCTCTGACCTTCTATTTCAAAAGATTTTACATCTGTAAAACTCCATGGACTAAAAGTGAATTTATATTCTTTTGTTTCATCGGAGTAACCTGTACAGGTTGCAATAACACCTGTCTGAGTAACAATGGAACTATAATTTGTTTTTCCGAAGGCATCTTCATTCATATTTGAGTTTAATCGGATTTCATTTTCAGTTACGGTTACGAGTTTTACAGAATTCATTTGTTTCCTCTTAAAATTGAATAAATAAAAATAAGCCCCCGGTAAGTTCCGGAGGCTTTGAGTTTCAATAAAAACTAGCGGCGGCGTCCGTCAGCATTATAGAGATACTTAAAGTAATCCATATTTGTGCTGTAGATTGCGTTATAGTCTTTTAAGTTTGTTTTGTATGATTCCATACTTTTCCAGAAAGCGTAGAATTCAGGATCCTTGTTGTAAGCAGCGGCATAGATTGCAGCAGCTTCTGCATCGGCATTACCTTTTGTTTCTTCTGCTTCACGGTATGCTTTAGAAGCAATTGTTCTTTTTTCACTTTCCAGTTTACCAAGCCATTCAGCTTTTTTACCTTCACCAAGTGAGCGGTAAGCCTGAGCAACCTGATTACGATCTTTAATCATTCGGTTATAAACAGATTCAGTAAGTTCATCAGAATATTTAATCTGTCTAGGAACAATATCGATTACTTCAATACCATATTCTGGAACCAGTTTGTTTGCTTCAATTGTCATCTGACGGCAAAGTTCACTACGACCTTTTGAAACAATTTCGTTTTCAACACTGGCAGTTACAAGACCAATGATTTCTTTTGTATCTTCATCTTCTTCAATTTCTGTGTTTTTTACATCATTAATCTGGTTAGAGCTGCGAACAATTTCGCTTAAACGGTTCTGAGTAATAACAGTGCGTGTAGAAGAATCGATGATATCACTGAGTTTGTTGTAAGAATTATCAAGAGTTACAAAGTTCTGATAGAATTTTGCAGGATCTGAAATCTTCCAGCGTGCAGTAGTATCTACAATAATAAACTGATTTTCTTTTGTAGGAATACGCTGTGCATCTCCGTCCAAAGAAAGCACCAGTTTTGGATAGTTAGTAACAATATCAATAAAAGGAACTTTGAAGTGAAGTCCTGCTTCTGTATGAGTATTTACAATACTACCAAAGCGAGTAACAACAACCTGTTCACCTTCATTTACAACATAGAATGGCCCTGTGAAAATAAAGAGTACAAAAAGAACAACAATTACACCAAGCCAGATAAAGAATTTTTTCATTGCTTTAGACATATTAGTTACCTCCCTTAATGTTTTTTACAGGAAGAAAGTTATCCAAAGAACCGTCGATAAGTTCTGGTTTTGTTTCTGAGCTGAAAATTTCATCCATAGTTTCAAGATACATTCGTTTCTTTGTAACTTCTGGAGATCTGCGGTATTCGTTATAAACAGCATTGAATCGGGCAGCATCACCTTTTGCCATATTTACACGTTCTGCAGCATAACCGGCAGCAACCTGAATCTGTTTTTCGGCTTCACCCTGTGCTTTAGGAATTTCTGCATAGTATGCTTCTTTTCCTTCATTAATAAAGCGGTTCATATCCTGAATAGCTTTGTTTACATCTTCAAAGGCAGCCTGAACTCCGCTAGGTGGAACAACGTTCTGAAGCTGTACTGTTGTAACACTGATACCCAATCCCAAAGAATCAAAGTAAGCGTTCATCATTTCCTGAGCTTGAACCTGAATATTTGTTCGTTCAGAACCCATAATTGCAAGAATTGCACGGTCACCAACTAAAGTGTTGATTACAGAGCGGGAAATATCACGGATAGTCTGCTGTTTTTCATAAACTCCAAAAAGCCATTGTTTAGGATCAACAATTCTGTACTGAATAATCCATTCAACATCAACAATGTTAAGGTCGCCGGTAAGCATTGTACTTTCTGCACCAATATTGTTTTTATATTCATTGTTGCGGCCTGATTTTATAGTTTTAAAACCAAACTGTTCTGTCTGAACAACTTTTACAGGTACTGTGTAAGCCTTATCAATTCCATAAGGGAGCTTGTAGTGAAGTCCTGAACCAACTGTCTGGGTATACTTTCCAAGACGAGTAATAACGGCATTTTCTGTTTCATCAACTACATAGAAACTTGAAAAGCCTCCTGAGATAACAACCAAAAGAATAATAATCCATACAAGAATAGCAGGACTCATTCCTTTTTTTGCTTTTTTGATTTTTTCTTCTTCAGCCATATAAATTTCTCCTAAAAAAAATCTGTTTAAAAGATATTA
>JAKSTK010000042.1 GCA_024402615.1 Treponema sp. | reverse complement strand
TGACGTTCAGAACCGATTACATACAAACCACCGGCTGCACGAACATCCTCATAATCTTTTTTCCAGTTTTCTTTTCCAATTGCCAATGCTTCTTTGTACTGTTCTGGAGTTGCATTTGTTCCTGCGCGTTTGAGAGCACGGAATTCTGGAGAACCACCAAGTTTAATATCAGTACCACGACCTGCCATGTTAGTAGCAATTGTTACGGCACCTTTAGCACCTGCTTCGGCAATAATCAAAGCTTCACGGGCATGGTTTTTAGCATTTAAAACTTCGTGTCTGATTCCTTTACGAGTAAGAAGGGCAGACAAAAGTTCAGATTTTTCTACAGATACTGTACCAACAAGAACAGGCTGTCCTTTGTCGTGTGCAGCTTTAATTTCCTTTGCAATTGCTTCCCATTTTTCATTTTCGTTAAGGTAAACTTCATCATTTTCATCAATACGGGCAACAGGAAGATTTGTTGGAATTGCAACAACATCAAGTTTGTAAATCTTATTAAATTCAACTGCTTCTGTTGCGGCAGTACCAGTCATACCAGAAAGCTTGTCGTACATACGGAAGAAGTTCTGGAAAGTAATTGTAGCCATTGTACGGTTGCGCTGTGCAATACGGATATGTTCCTTTGCTTCAATAGCCTGATGTAAACCATCAGAATAACGTCGGCCTTCCAGTACACGACCTGTAAATTCATCAATAATTTCTACTTTTCCGTCACGAACAAGGTAATCTACATCGTTATGGAAAAGAATGTGGGCTCTTAAAGCCTGAGTGAAGTAGTGTGCATATTCAAAGTTTTCTTCATCAACAAGGGAACCTCTAATAAGGTTGTGCTGGTGGAGAATCTGATCAATATGGTTCATACCTTTGTCTGTGAAAGAAACTCGTTTTGATTTTTCATCAACAGTGTAGTCACCCTCAATTGCTTCACGTTCTTCTGGAGTCATGAAGGTTTCATCAGGATATTCACCAGTTTTTGGATCTTTTGCAACTTCTTTAAGTTCATCTACATATTTATCAACTTCATGATATTTGTAAGTATCATCTTCGCCGGCACCAGAAATAATAAGTGGAGTTCTGGCTTCATCAATCAAAATAGAGTCGATTTCGTCGACGATACAGTAGTTGAAGCCGCGCTGAACTTTAGAAGCAAGGTCAACTTTCATGTTGTCACGAAGATAGTCAAAACCAAATTCGTTGTTTGTACCGTAAGTAATATCACAGTCATATGCTGCTTTACGGGCTTCTGTATCAAGTGTTGTAAGAATTGCACCAACTGTACAACCAAGGTATTCAAATACAGGTCTCATTGTATTAGCATCGCGTTCTGCAAGGTAATCGTTTACTGTAACAACATGAACACCTTTTCCTGTAAGTGAGTTTAAGTATGAAGGAGCAACAGCTACCAGAGTTTTACCTTCACCAGTCTTCATTTCTGTAATGCGACCCATATGAAGGTTGATAGAACCCATAACCTGAACATCAAATGCTCTTTCGCCACGAACACGGTATGCAGCTTCACGACACAAAGCAAAAGCTTCAGGAAGAATATCATCAAGAGTTTTACCTTCTGCTAATTCTTTTTTGAATCTTTTTGTCTGTTCTGGGAATTCTTCTGGTTTTAAGGATTTAGCCCATTCTTCTTTTGCATTTACTGCTGCAAGAATTGGACGAAGGGCTTTTACATCTCGGTCATTCTGTGTACCAAAGATTGCGGTTAAAACTTTATCAACAAACATTTTATATTCCTTTAATTATTTATTCGTTTAAAATATCCTACAAATTATAATGGATTTTCATTAAATTTACTATCAAATTTACTATAATAATGTACCAATCGGCAACAAAATAATATATAATGCCAATATGAGAAAAACTATTCTGAAATGTCTTATGGCTTTTGCAGCACTTTTTTTTATTTCCTGCGGCCGTTCAAATATAATTCAATCGATTAACGAAAACGAACTTTATACACTTCCTTATGGAAATTTTGAAGAGCAGTTAAGCATTAATGATTTAAACACTGTTGGTGGTGTAAGAATTGGAATTGCAATGCGTGACGGTTTTTTCTACATTGTTGACGGTTATGCCAGAAAAACAATGGAAATGAACTCTTACGGCGATCTTCTTACTTTATTTTACAATGAAGATTCTGAAATCAGTGAATTGCTTTCTAAAACTTCCCGTCCAGATGAAAGCGTTCACCGTGAAATTGCTTATCCTTTTGACTATCCTGGAATGCTGGCGGTAGATTCTAATAAATGTATTTATGCAGTTTGTACAATTCCAAAAAATCGTCAGGAACAGAGTGAAGAAGGGCTTTTGTACAGTCAGGCAGTTCTCCGCTTTACAAGAGATGGTTCTTCTGTAGATTATATTGGTCAGCAGGGACCTGGCGGAACACCATTCCCTCACATTACAAATATTTACACTACAGAAAAAGATGAACTGGTTGTAATCTGCCGCAGTATGGATGGAGCAATTGTTTACTGGTTTGGAAAAGATGGTTTCTTAAAATACATGATTCCACTTTTAGAAAAAGATGCTCCTCAGGCAGAAGGCGTAAGTTCTGTTTCTGAATTATATACTTCTATCGAAAATGTAATTCCTGATACAAACTCTTATAAGCTTTTTGTAAAACTTGATTATTATTCTTCGTATGTTGATGAAGAATCAAAAGTTCAGTCTGGAGTTACTTATCTTCAATCAATGCTTTATGAAGTAGACTGTGAAACTGGTGTTTATGAAAATCCATTTTCTGTTCCTCCTTATGAAGAATCAGTTGTAGTAGATTACAGCCGTTTGAATTATAAAATTCCTTATGATTTCCTTGGCGTTACAAAAAATGGCTGGAAATTTTTTATTGTAAAAACTCTTGATGGTTTTAATATTGAAATGCTGCAGAATGATTCCCAGAGAATTCTTCGCCGTCACTTTGCTGTAAATCACAAAGAAAATCTTTATTACAGTATGTCTCTTTCTCTTGATGGAGTTATTACCGCTTTGTATATGGATAAAGATCAGGCAAGGGTAGTCTGGTATCGTACAGATAGTCTTATTGATTCCTTTGTAAAGAAATAGTTATTCGAGGCAAAAAAATTTTTGAAGATGTAGACGAAGGTCATGTTGACGGAGAAGAAACAATCAAATTCCGTTACAACCGGGAAAAACGAATAGCCAGAGCTCCTCAGATTGTAAAAGATTATTATGACGGTAAGTTAAAGCCTTTACGGGGATTTAAGGTTCTGTACAAAAACAAATCAAATCTTTCTATTTTACTGGCTCCTGTTTTTTTTGCTGGCTTTGTATGGCTTTATACAGGATTAAATCGCTCCAGAAATTATACAAAAATTGGAAATACTTATTTTGAAGCAGTGGCTCTCCGTTACGAAGAGCAGATTTATGTTTCCGTAAAAGTGATTGATAAAACTGCCGATGAAAATTCTCCTCCCCAGACAATTACTGCTACTTTCGATTATATTAACAACAGCAATAAACTTCAGAATTCACAGAAATTAAATATGGTTTACCGTGATGGAGAAGATAATTTACGGACAAAGTGTACTGATTATGATATAATCAGAGTTGATATTAAGGTTAGTATTGACGGTGTAGAAAAGGAACTGTCGGCCCTTGTTAAATAAATTTTAATATTAAAATAAAAAATAGATTTAAGGAGTTTGTATATGATGCAGATTTATTTTTTATCAGTTCTTATGAATATTATTGTTGGTTTGCTTCTTGTTTCAAAGAAAAAGCAGAATGTTGTAGAAGATGAATCAGATGCTGAAGAGCAGGAAGTTGCTGTTGTTGATAATGCAGAAAATAAAAAGGTAAAGGGACAGCTTTTTGCCAGCAGTACTTTTAATATTTCAATGGGTTTACTCAGTATTATTGTTGGTGTTCTTAAACTCTTTGTAGTTTCAAAATCGAATATTGTTATTATTGGTGATTTATTCCCAGCTGCTGCCGGAATTATTGGAGGTTTTGCAATTCTTGTTGCTTATTTTGTGGAAAAATCTTCAACAGCAGAAAATCTTAATGATAATTTCAAAAGAATTTTCGTAACAAACAGTTCCCTTATTGGTGTGCTCTGTATTATTGTTGCTGTAATTCATTTTATTATTCCTGGTGCATTATTTCTCTAATTCTGATAAAAACTTGTTCAGAGGTAGCTTATGAGTCGGTCTATTGCATGTATTGCATATGAAAATGGAAAAATTTTTATTGCAAAACGAATTGATAAAGGTGATATGGGAAATCGATGGGAATTTCCTGGTGGAAAACTGGAAGAAGGCGAAGACTGTGAAACTGCTATAAAAAGAGAAATGCTGGAAGAATTTAATGTAGAAGTAGAAGTTCTGGAACCTATTACTACAGGAACTTTTGAGCATAAAGGAAAACTCTGCTATCTTGATGCATACAGAATTAAGCTTGCTCATGATGGAAGCGAAACTCCATTTGTTTTAACTGAACATACTGATTATAAATGGATAGATCCAAAAGAAATTCCATCTTTATTTTTTGTTGACTCAGATTTAAAGATTTATCCTGATGTAATTAAAAAATTAAATATTAACTAAAATGAAAAAATATTCTGTTTTATTTCTTTGCATATTAATATGTATTCTTTTGTCTGGCTGTAAAAAAAAGGCACCAGAAACTATTGTATTTGATGAATCATATCCTTTGGCACTGGCTACAGATATCACCTGGGCTCTGGTAACTGATCCTTATGCTTCTTTTAAGGCAGAAGCAGACTGGAACGCAGAAACTACAGGTCATTGCCGTAAAGGAGAAATTCTTCAGGTACTTAGTGAAACTCAGTCAAAAGAAAAACTTCAGTGGTATAAATTTGAAAAAGGCTGGCTGCCGGATACCTGTCTTACTGTGTACAGTAACCGTTTTAAGGCACAAAGTGCTGCAAATCAGCTGAAAGATTAATTTATTGTAAGTTGAGGGTGGGCATGAGTCTTATAATTGCAGAAATTGGAACTTCTCACGAAGGATCAAAAGAAAAAGCCTTTGAATTAATTGATGCGGCTTCCAGTTCCGGTGCAGATGCCATTAAATTTCAGTGGGTTTATGCAGACGAAATTCTTCATCCAGATACAGGATTTGTAAAACTTCCTACAGGAAATATTCCCTTATACGAAAGATTCAAACAGCTGGAATGTTCTAAAGCTTTTTATAAAGAAATGCTGGATTATGTTCATTCAAAGGGGTGTAAATTCTGCTGTTCTCCATTTGGTGTAAGAAGTCTAAAAGAACTGCTGGAAATAAAACCGGACATTATAAAGGTTGCATCTCCGGAATTAAATCATTTTCCTATGCTGAAAGCTCTTGCCCAATATAGAAAATCACAAAAAGAAAAAGGTGAGGACCCTGTACCGGTTGTTTTGTCTTCTGGTGTTTCAAAGCTTAAGGATATTGAAAAGGCAATTGAAATTGTTGGTACGGAAGGAGTTTCTTTACTTCACTGTATTACAAGTTATCCTGCCCCGGAAGAAGAATACAACTTAAAGCTTATTACTAACCTCCGTAATATATTTGGCATTGAATGTGGCGTAAGTGATCACAGTTTAAATCCTATTTTAGTGCCTGGTCTTTCTATTGCCTGCGGTGGAACAGTTATTGAAAAACATATTACCTTAAGCCGCCAGACAGAAGGTCTTGATGATCCTGTTGCTCTTGAACCTGAACAGTTTGCACTTATGGTTCATATAATTCATCAGAGTGAAGTTACTCTTAAGCATTATGGTGAAGAATATGGCAGAAAGCGTATTTTTGACCAGCTGGCAGAAGAATACGGAATGGAAAAAATTAATGAGGTTTTAGGAACAGGGCTTAAAAAACTGGCTCCTGCCGAAGAAGCAAACTATGGCCGTACAAATCGCAGTCTTCACTTTATGCATGCTATGAAAAAAGGTGAAGTAATAAAACCAGAAGATATTGGTGTGCTGCGTACAGAAAAAGTTCTTACACCAGGTATCGGCCCTGAATTTTTAGAAACTATCATTGGAAAAACTTTACAGCAGGATGTTACTTCCGGTGCAGGTGTAGATTTTTCTTATTTCTAGAAAATCAAATTACTGAAATTAATCTACAATTTCCCCAAAGATTCTCATTCCTTCCAGAGTTAAATCTTTATCTGTACAATCATAAATATCAGTAATTGGCTGGAGCATAGAGTTTAATCCACCGGTAGCAATTACTTTCACGGAAGAAGGTTCAGTGCCTGTTTCTTTCTGAAGGTCTTCTTTCATTCGGTTGATTAAAGTTTCTACCAGACCTTTATAACCAAGTACAATTCCGGACTGAACTGCAACAACAGTGTTTTTTCCAAGACTTGTATCTGGAATATCAAGAGGAATTGCAGGAATTTGTGCAGTATTATTAAAAAGCGCATTAAAGGCAGTTCTGATACCAGGAGTAATAGCAACTCCAGCAATGTTTCCATTTTTATCTACCGCAATAAAAGAAAGAGCTGTTCCAAAATCAGTTACGATGCAGGGTGCTTTATATTTTGTCCAGGCAGCAAGAGCATCACAAAGAAGATCTGTACCGATTTCATGAATTGCAGTTTCTGGAAGTTTTACGGGGAGTCTGTCATATAAATCAGGATTAACAATAAGAGGTTTTTTGCCTGTAAGTTTCTGTGCCACAATTACAAAAGGACCTATAAGAGCCGGAACAACGGTGCTTAAAACAACTTTCTCAATTGCATTTGCAGAAATACTTGCCGCCTGAAAAAGAATAGAAACAGTAGAAAAATATTCATCTCCAGTACGCTTTGTGTCAGTGCTGATTCTCCATACCTGTTTTAATTTTTTTTCTTCAAAAAGAGCAATTTTAATATTTGTATTTCCGATATCAATTGCAAGAATCATAAGTTATAGCCCCGTAAGTAATAAATTAAAGTACGTATTTAACTCATTAGATTGAGTTAATCTATAGATTTCGATATTATAATCTTATGAGTGACTTGATTCAACCAAAGGTATTAAAAGGTTTTAGAGATTTTCTCCCAACTGCAGAAATCCAGAGAGATGTTTTGCAGGAAAAAATCACAAAGGTTTATCGTTCATTTGGATTTGTTCCAATCGATACTCCTGTGCTGGAATACACAGAAATTCTCCTTCGCAAAAGTAATGGAGAAACAGAAAAACAGGTATTCCGCTTTGAAGATAATGGTGGTCGTGATGTAGCAATGCGTTTTGACCTTACAGTTCCATTTGCCCGTTTTACAGCTGAACATTATTCAGAACTTTATTTACCTTTCAAAAGATATCATATTGCAAAAGTTTGGCGTGGAGAAAAACCACAGGCAGGCCGTTACCGTGAATTCGTACAGTGTGATGTAGATACTGTTGGTTCAGATTCCGCTGCTGCAGACTTTGAAATCTTAAATGTAATGAAATGTGCATTAAGTGCAATTGATGTAAATAATATTACAATCAATGTTAATCACCGTGGAATTTTTAACCGTTTCCTTGCAAAACTTGGTATTGCAGATAAATCAGAAGATGTTCTCCGCAGTGTAGATAAGCTTGCAAAAATCGGGCAGGAAAAGGTTGTGGCTGAACTGGTAGAAGTTATCGGTGGAAATGCAGAAGCTACAGCAAAGGAAATTATTGAATACATTCAGGTTCCTGCGGGCGAAAAGTTCCTTGATACTTTAGCACGTCTTGAAAAAATGGCTGGTGGTCCTGCAGAAGATTCACAGCGTATGAAAGACATTTACGCAATGATGGAAACTGCCGGTATTGCAGACACTTATGTATTGAATCCATCAATTACCCGCGGTCTTGATTATTACACTGGAGTTGTATATGAAACTTTCCTGAATGATTTACCATCAATCGGTTCAGTTTGTTCAGGTGGTCGTTATGATAACCTTGCAGGTCTTTACATGAAAGAAAAGGTTCCTGGTGTAGGTATGTCTATTGGTCTGGATCGTCTTATTGCAGGACTTGAACAGCTTGGTAAGGCAGAATCTAAAGGAAGCTTCCTTGATGTAGAAATCTTTAATCAGAATGCCGCTCATATGATGGCTTATCAGAAAGTTGCTTCACAGCTTAGAGCTGCAGGAATTGCCGTAGAAGTGTTCCCGGAAGCAAAAAAGATGAACCAGCAGTATAACGTTACAGAAGCAAAAAGTGTTCCATGGGGAATCCTTCTTAATGATGAAGATGTAAAAAATAATACTTTTACTCTTAAGAATCTTAAAACCCGCGAAATGTTTGCAGCTGTAACAGTTGAAAAAGCAGTAGAAATTATTTCTAAATAATAAAACAGCTTATATAACTTTAATATCATAAACTTAGCATAGAAATCTTTTTAATCATAAAGATTATGTGCTAAGTTTTTTTTTGCTTAACTTCAAAGTGTGATTTATAATTTTATTTACGGTAGAGAGAGTTTACACTGCAATTTCTGGTAAACAATGGAACGGTGTATTGTTGCAAACAGTATACTTAAGGTAAAAGAAGAAGCCTATAAAGAAGTATGCGAAAGACTGAAATCTCAGGGGAATTCTCCAAAGCTTATCGTTTTCTTTTCTGCACAAGACGATATATGGTACTATGCCCAGTGCCTTTATAAAGATTTTCCGGAAGCAGTTTCTATTGGAACTACCACCTGTGTAAATTTTAGTTCAGAAGGCTGTTCAAAGAACGGAATTACAGCAATGGCAGTTTATTCGGGAATAGAATGTTCTGCCGGTCAGTTATACGAAGTAAATCGTCATCCTGCCAGATATCATATGCATATCAGAAATGCATTAAAACAACTTACATCTACAGAAAATACCTGTTGTCTTTCTTTTACAACAGCATTTGGTCATGGAGAAGAATTAGTTCAGGATACATTTTATCAGGAACTGGGAGATACTATTCCCGTAATTGGCGGCTCTTCCGGTGGAAATGTAATTGATGCCAGTAAGTCAGTAGTGGCCATGAATGGTAATTTATATAAAAATACCTGCGTATTTGTTTTTATTCATAACCTGCAGGGAAAAATCTATCTGGCAAAAGAAAATATTTTCAAACCAACCGATAAAGAATATCGCGTTACTGATGTAGATTGCGATGATTATGTAGTTTATGAATATGATGGTATTCCTGCAAAGTATGCCATGGAAAATGCCTTAGGAGTTCAGTATGAAGAAAACCCTCAGTTATTTAATGAACATCCTATGGGAAGAATTACTAATAATGATATTCACATTACAGAACTAAATAAAATTAATCCCGATGGATCAATCACTTATTTTTCAAGAATCTATAACTTTACAAAAATGGTTGTTCTGGAAAAGGATGATTTTGATACGGTTTGGGAAAAAACTCATAAACAGGTAAAAGAGAATATAGAAAATCCCTCTTTTACAATATGTATAAACTGTCATTCAAGAACCATAATGTTTGAAAAAGACGGAAGATTAAAGGATTTCGTTTCTGTACTTAAAAAGAATTACGGAAAATATATTGGTGTTGCAACATTTGGCGAACAGTTGAATTTTGCAAATCTTAATCAGACAATGCTGCTGGCTGTATTTGAATAGGAACTTCGAATGTCTCGATATGATAATAAAACACTGACTACCAGTGATAAATGTATAAGTTGTAATAGATGTATCTCTGAATGTATTGTACCGGGAGCAAATGTAAATCCTTCGGGTGTAACAAACAATAAGGTTTATGTTGATGAGAGAAAGTGTGTGCAGTGCGGAAAGTGTATTGAACACTGTATGCATGGAGCCAGAACTTACCGAGATGATACACTGCAATTTCTGGAAGATCTGAAGAACGGTAAAAAGTATTCCCTTATTGTAGAGCCATCCTTCTTTCAGCTGTATGAAGAAAGAGCCTTTAATATTCTTGGTTATTTAAAAGAACTGGGGGTAGAAAAAATTTATTCTTCTGCTTACGGGGCAGAAATTTGTTTGTGGGCTCAGGTAAAGTATCTTAAAGAGAACGAAAAAGCACCGGTTACAAAGAGAGCCTTTATTTCTCAAACTTGTCCTGCATTTATTAATTATATTGTTAAATATAAGTCAGAAATCCTTCATAGCATTATTCCCGTACAGTCTCCAATGATGTGTACTGCAATATATGGCCGCAATTACTGTAATGATTCTAATGACTTTGTTTATTTAGGTACTTGTGTTGCCAGCAAAACAGAAATGGATTCTCCAAAAACTTTTGGTCTTGTAAAGCTTAATGTTACTATAGGAAACTTAAGTAAGGCTCTTAGTGATATGAATCTTTCTGAATATTATGCAAAGCCTGATGTTAATACAGAAGGAATAGGAAATTATCTATCTTTAGGTGGTTCTTATAAGGAGTGTGTGTCTTACTTCTTCCCAAGATATAAAGCCTGTGTTTCTTATGAAGGAATTACAGAGAATAATATCACAATGCTTTCTCTTCCTTATGATGAAAACTATGAAGTTCAGCCTCCATTATTTGCAGAAGTTTATTCCTGCTCTCATGGATGCTTGCGGGGGCCTGGTACTGATAAGTCTGTTTACAACATTGGAAAAATGTTCTCAAAGTATCAGAAGCTGCATGAATATTATTCATATCTGGAAAACTATTCTTCCAATCCGGACGGCTGTTTCCAGTGGATAGATGATTATTTTAGTAATCTGAAGGTAGAAGATTTCCACAGAGAATTTCAGCAGTTATACAAACAGCCTCCAATTATTCCTTCTGCAACCTATGAAGATATATTTTCTGTAATGCTGAAGGATACTCCTGCAAAACGTCAGATTAACTGCGGTATGTGTGGATATAAGTCATGTAAGGAAATGGCAACTGCTATTGCATACGGTTATAACAAAAAAGAAAACTGTATTCATTACATGAATGATGAAATGGTCCGCCGTTATTACACAGACGTACAGACTGGACTGCTTAATCGTCAGGGCTTTATAAGAGACTGTGAGCGCAGATTCAATGAGCGTCCTCAGGATAAGTTTGTTATCTGTTCGGGAGATATTAACAGATTCAGAATTATTGATGACTTGTATGGTACAGCGGCAGGAGATAAGGTTCTTGTCAATATTGCAGAAACCTTTAAGAAAGCTTTCCCCGAAGAGGCGGTTATTGCCAGAAATGGTGGAGGGCAGTTCTTCCTTTGTTTCCCTCATACTCCTGACAATCTGAATGCACTTTACAGTATTTTGAACTTTAATTGTGCTGAGCTAAATATTAAATTCCCGGTAACCATGCGCTTTGGTATTTTTATTTCCGGGGCTAAGAATGAATCAATTCAGAATATGATGAACTATGCAACACTTTGTATGGACTCATCAGTTTCTGCAGCACAAAACACCTTTACAATGTTTACCTCTCTGTTCAGGGGTAAAATGCAGATGGATATTGCCATTACCGCACAGATGCAGGCTGCTATGGAAAACAATGAATTTCAGCTTTATTTTCAGCCACAGTACAATGCTAC
This sequence comes from Treponema sp., assembly GCA_024402615.1. Classification (GTDB taxonomy): domain Bacteria; phylum Spirochaetota; class Spirochaetia; order Treponematales; family Treponemataceae; genus Treponema_D. Next base: position 5,610 of record JAKSTK010000042.1, on the reverse strand, counting down.
CAGCGGAAAGATGGTGGGTGCTGAAACTTTGTGTCGGTGGATTAAACCTGGTGGAGCAATTATTTCTCCAGATATTTTTATACCGATTGCAGAAAAAAATGGTTTTATAAGAAATCTGGACAAGATTATCTGGGAAAAAGCTTTTGCGTCTGTCCGCAGCTGGATAGATGCTGGTTTAGAGCCAGTACCTGTTTCTGTAAATATTTCCCGTGTAAGTTTAACCTCAGATTCTTTTGTAGGAGAAATTGACCGCCTGCGTAAAAAATACGATGTTCCTTTACGAATGGTTCATTTTGAAATTACAGAATCTGCCTATATGGATGAAAAAGAAAATATGATTCGTCGTATTGAACAGCTTAAGGAACTGGGATTTATGGTTGCCATGGATGATTTTGGAAGCGGCTATTCTACACTTAATTCCCTGAAGGATATGCCAATTGATATTCTTAAACTGGATATGGGATTTTTGCGTCATGACAGCAATATGGATAAAGGTGGTAAAATTATTGCTAATGTTATCCGTATGGCTCAAGCACTGCAGTTGATTACTATTGCGGAAGGGGTAGAGACTCGCGAACAGGCAGATTTCCTAAAAAGTGTAGGCTGTGATGTTATTCAGGGGTATCTTTATGCAAAACCAATGCCGGAAGATAAATTCCGTACAATGATTTCTAATCAGCAGATTGACCTGGCAATTGAAAAGAAAAAAGAAACTATAAAAATGGACATCAGCAGTCTTTATGATCTTGGTTCTCCAGAAAATTATATGTTTGAAAATTTTACGGGGCCTGCAGGAATCTTTGAATACGACAGCGATAAAAATGAAATTACTATTCTGAGAATGAACAGCCGTTTAATTAAGGCTCTCGGTTTTGAAGGTACTCCTTTCAGAATTGCAAAAGAGAATATGCAGGAAACCTTAAGAAATTCGCTTTCTGAAGACTTGCAGATGATTATTAAACAGATTATTTATTCTGAAAAAGAAGTATCCTTTGCTTTCGTGGCAAAGGTTCATAATTCCCAGCAGAAGATTACACTGAAGGTAAATTCCTGGGTAATTAGTTCAAATACAACGAAATATACTATATATGCACTTATTGACACTGTTTTGTAAAAAATGTATATTAAGTACATACATTTTTAATATTTATATTGAAATGGATTCGGAACTCCCGAGTCCATTTTTTTTGCAAAAAAAATATTTTTGGAGTTTTGAATGGAATACATACCATACAAAAGTATGAAGTATTATGAGGATTGTGCTCCTCTGGTAGAAGGATTGGGCTTTAAGCTGGTTGATTTGAAAATCATTCCAGGTAAAGAAGTTACAAAGATTTCTGCTATTATTGCAGCTGAAAATCCAGAAGTAAGCATTGGTGTAAATGACTGTGCAAAGGTTCATCGTCTGATTCTTCCACAGTTGGAAACTCTTCTTGGTACAGAAGATACAACAATGGAACTTACAAGTCCTGGAATTGAGCATAACATTAAAAATGCTGCAGAGTTCACTGTATTCACAGGTTACAATGTTCGTGTATGGGACAAAACTGTAACAGACTGGGTATCAGGAAAAATTATTTCTGCAGATGATAAAGCAGTGGTTTTGGAAACATCAGAACCTGAAAGCAAGCAGCTTACAGTTTCTTATGACAATATAGCAAAAGCAAAATTTATTTATAACAAATAACCAGGAGGCAAAAAATGTCAGAAATGGCAGAAGCTATCCGCCAGCTGATTCAGGAAAAAGGTTATTCTGAAGATTCAGTACGGCAAATTATTGAAAAGGCTTTAAAAGCAGCTTACAAGAAAACTTACGGTACAGATGAAAATGCTGTAGTTCAGTTCAATGAAGATATGTCTGACGTATCAATTTACTCAAAAAAAGTAGTTATCGATGGTGTTTACGATCCAGTTAGAGAAATTGAACTTGAAGAAGCCAGAGAAAAATATAGTGAAGATATTGAAGAAGGAATGGAAATTCTTATTCTTGAAGATCCAAAAAGCTTCGACCGTGGTGCAGTTGCAACAGGTAAACAGTCTGCTCACCAGAGCTTGAATGAAGACTATAAAAAGACTTTGATGAATGAATACAAAGATAAAGTTGGTGAAGTAATTATTGGTTACTACCAGCGTGAAAAGAACGGAAACATCTTTGTAGACTTGGGAAATGCCGGAAAGGTAGAAGGTTTCCTCCCACTTAAATATCAGTCTAAACTTGAATACTACGAAAAAGATTCACGCATCCGTGCTCTTATTGTAGAAGTTCAGCCAACTTCAACAGGTATTCAGCTGGTACTTTCTAGAAGCGATCCTAAACTCGTTGAACAGCTTCTTGAAACAGAAGTTCCAGAAATTGCAGACGGTACAGTAGAAGTTGTTAAAACTGTTCGTGATGCAGGTTACAGAACTAAGTTTGCAGTTACAACAAAGAGTGAAGGAATTGACCCTGTAGGTGCTTGTGTTGGTCTTAAAGGAAGCCGTATTCAGAATGTAATCCGTGCTCTTGAAGGCGAAAAAATTGATGTACTTAAATGGGATCCAGATCCATCAGTATTTATTAAAAATGCTCTTTCACCAGCGCAGGTTCAGAAAGTATTGATTATGGATGCTGACAAACGTCAGGCTCTTGCAATTGTTGAAGAATCTCAGTTCTCTCTTGCAATTGGTAAACAGGGACAGAATGTTCGTCTTGCAAATAAACTTTGTGACTGGAACATTGATGTTAAAACTGTTGAACAGGCTGCAGAAATGGATCTTTCACAGTTCAATACAATCCAGACAGCACAGAATCTCTTTAATAACGATGGTGTTGAAGATCAGGTTATTGAAAACAACGAGGAATCAGAAGATATTACAACTATTGCTCAGCTCCCTGGAGTTAGCGCAGAAGTTGCAGATGCTCTTAAAGCTGCAGGTATCGAAGGAATTGAAGATTTCGTTGATGCTTATGATGGCGGAAATATGAGTGTTGAAGGTATCTCTGCAGAAGAAATTGAAGCAGTTAATACAATCATCCATGACAACTTCGAATTTGTAACAGAAGATGAAGAAGCTGCTGATGAAACAGAAGAAACCGCAGAAGAATATACATGTCCTGAATGTGGTGCTCCAATTACAGTAGACATGACAAAATGTCCAAACTGTGGTATTGAACTTTCATTTGAAGAGGTTGAGGAATAGGATATTTTATGGCAGAAGAATTAGAGAAAAAGCCCGAATTTATAGTTCTTAAAAAAGAGCCAGCAGCTGCATCTGCAGCACCAGCAACACCTGCTGCAAATACAAACAATGCACCAGAAAAGAAAAAGATGGTGTTGAAACGCAAAGTAGTTGTTTCAGGTGCATCAAAAGATGATTCAGAACCAAAAAAGGATGTTCATATTGTTGTTCGTAAAAATGATGGCAATAAAGCTCCTGAAAGCAAATCTGAAGAAACAAAACCTGCAGAAACACAGGCTCTTAAACAGAATGCTCCAGCTTCAAATGGTACTGCACCAAATCAGAACCAGAGAAATGGTAATTCTTATGGAAATAAAGAAAGTAAACCAGATTTCAAAAATGACAGAAATCCTGGAAGAACAACTTTCGAATTAAATCCATCAAGACCAAATGTAAAAGCTGGAAACCTTTCTGACAAACCTCGTCAGGGAAACCGTAATGGTAACTATAACAACCGCGGAAATGGAAATGGAAACGGAAATGGTGGTTACAATAATAACGGTGGAAATCGTTTCTACAATCGTGATCGTGAAAATGGTGGAAGTAACTTTACAGGAGCACAGGCTCGCCAGGGTTACCAGAACCGTGAAAGAGACAATAACGGTCAGAACCGCCAGGGTGGATTCAATGGTAATCGTCAGGGTGGCTTCCAGAACCGTCAGGGCAACGGACAGGGAAGACCAAACAACGGACAGAATCCAAGATTCGGTGGAAATAATAATGCAGGCGGATTTAGACCTCCTCGTCCAGGAATGGGCGGTGGTGCAGCTCCATTACCAGTGGATCAGTCTAGACAGCCAGCTAAAAAAGCATTTAAAGGCAAAAAACAGATTTATAATCGTAAAGATGAAGAACAGTACGATGATAAATTTTTTGAACAGAAAAAGAAGGTTGAAACTCCAGCCAGCGTAGTTCCAAAATCAATTGATATTATGGAATCAATTTCTGTTTCTGATTTGGCTCGTAAAATGAATCTTAAGGCTTCAGAAGTAATCGGAAAATTGATGGGAATGGGTATGATGGTAACTATTACTCAGTCTATCGATGCTGATACTGCAACTTTGCTTGCTTCTGAATACGGTTGTGAAGTTCATCTTGTAAGTTTGTATGATGAAACTGTAATTGAAAGTGATAACGATGATGGAGTAGAACTTCAGTTCAGACCACCAATCGTAACAGTAATGGGTCACGTAGACCACGGTAAGACAAAAACACTTGATGCTATCCGTAATGCAAATGTTGCTGCGGGAGAAGCTGGTGGTATTACACAGTCTATTGGTGCTTATTCTGTTCATACAGAAAAAGGTAAGATTACCTTCCTTGATACACCAGGTCACGAAGCCTTTACAATGATGCGTGCCCGCGGTGCTCAGGTTACAGATATCGTAGTACTTGTTGTTGCTGCTGATGATGGTGTAATGCCTCAGACTCTTGAAGCTATTGCACATGCAAAAGATGCAAAAGTTCCTATTATCGTTGCAGTAAACAAAGTTGATAAACCAGAAGCAAATCCAGACAGAGTAAAAACACAGCTTTCTGAACATGGATTAGCACCAGAAGAATGGGGTGGAGACACTCAGTATGTTCATATCTCTGCTTTGAAAAAACAGGGTATTGATGAACTTCTTGATGCAATTCTTCTTCAGGCAGAAATGCTTGAACTTAAAGCAAATTATGAATGTCGTGCAGAAGGTAAAATTCTTGAATCACGCGTTGATCAGGGACGTGGTGTTGTTGCATCAGTTGTTGTACAGCGTGGTACTTTGCGTCAGGGAGATCCATTTGTTGCAGGTATTTACTCTGGTCGTATTCGTGCTATGTTTGATGATCGCGGACACAGAATTCAGGAAGCAGGTCCTTCAACTCCAGTAGAAGTTCTTGGTATGGAAGAAATGCCAAATGCAGGTGATCCATTCCAGGTAACAGAATCTGAAAAAGACGCTCGTAGTATTTCTGCAAAACGTCAGGAATTGAAACGCTTCGAAGCTGCTAAAGCTGTTAAGAAAACAACACTTGAATCACTTTACTCTGATATTGCTGATTCAGAAGTTAAAGAACTTAAAGTTATTATTAAAGCTGACTTGCAGGGTTCTGCAGAAGCTCTTAAGGCTTCTCTTGAAAAACTTTCAACTCGCGAAATCAGACTTTCAGTTATTCACTCAAGTGCCGGTGCAATTAATGAATCGGATGTTACACTTGCTGCTGCAGACTCAAATGCAATTATCATTGGTTTCAATGTTCGTCCAACTCCAAAAGCAAAAACAATGGCAGAACAGGAACAGGTTGAAATCAGAAAATACAATATTATCTATAAGTGTGTTGAAGAAATTCAGGCCGCTATGGAAGGTATGCTCCAGCCAGATACAAAAGAAGAAGTTATCGGTATGGTTG
>JAKSTK010000041.1 GCA_024402615.1 Treponema sp. | reverse complement strand
ACTGCCATTTTGTTTTTTTATTTGTAAGATCTGTAGATGATTCAGAACTTACACTTTTTTTATTTTTCATAAGAACACCCATTCAATTTTAATTAAAAAAGTCCACAGTTACCTGTGGACTTTTATGTGGAGATAGCAAACGCCACTAGACATTTGCTATCTTAAGTTAGAAATAGTTTCTAACTAAATGTAGTTACTACTGTTCTCCACCGAATACTTCTACACGGTGATCAAGCTGGAGCTGCATGAACTTGTTGTATACTTCTGTCAATGGTTTCATCTGTGAAGTATATTCTGCCCATGTCTTGTCGAAATCTTCAGCTTTACCCATGATCATCATTGGGAGATATTTTCTCTGGAGTGTTTCGAAACCAGTCATAGCAACTGCTGCTTCGTGTTCAAGACCATCGTTTTCTGGAGATGGGTTACACTGCCACATTGGGTACCAACCAGCATTCTGTGGTGGATTTTTGTCTACGAGCTGAGCATAAGAACCGATATCATAAGCTGCGAAGAGTTCTTTATCGATGTCTTCCATTTCAAGAGCGAATTCCCATGGGAGGTTAGCCAATGCTGTTGAGTAACCATCTGGGTAAGATCCTTCCCATTTTGGAGCTTCTTCTGTGAAGAGCTGTGCTTTGTTCTTGAGAACCCAAGAGTTGTCTTTCTGATCAGCTCTCTGTTTGTCAGTTCTGTATGGAGCACCTTTTTTACCTGTTACTGAACCGTCAGCATCGATGAGGTAATCTTCACCTTCGAGACCCCAGTAGAGGCGTTTCTGGTTTTCTTCTTTAAGAACTTCGTCGAAGAACTTCAAGATTTCAATAGCTTTCTTTTCACCACATTTTGTTGTGAAACCATAACCTCTCTGGAGGTTTGGAAGATCGAGGTCACGGTAGTGAGGTTTGATTGATTCATCAAATACTACAGGAAGTGGAGCATATGTTCTTTCGATGTGTCCAGAAGAACGAATTGTGTTTTCTGCATCGTACATGAACTGCCATCCCTGGATGAACATACCGAGTACACGACCCTGAGCGATCTTAGCATAATACTGGTCACGGTTATCTGTGAAAGAAGCAGCATCAATCAAACCACGGTTGTAGTAACCATTAGCTTTCTTGAACCATTTTTCAGCATTTGCATCAGCAAAGTTATCTTCGTAAACATATTTACCACCAACTTTTGTAACGTGTCCGTTACCATCGTTTGGATAACCAGCCAAGAATGCAGGTGGGTTCCAGAGGTTGAATGCTTCCCAGTCAGCTGTAATGATTGTGAATGGAAGTGTTTTTGCTCCGTCTGTTTCTGGATATTTAGCAACATATTTTTCGAGCAAGTCGAAATACTGATCAACAGTTGTTACTTTTGGATAACCAAATTCTTTAAGAACACGTTTCTGGATCCAGAAACCGTTCTGGTTGTAACCTGTGTTCTGGTTAGCGCCTGTGTATGAACCATAGTTAGGAAGTGAGTAAATGTGTTCCTTAACAATGTTACCATCAGCGTCTTTTTCAGAATCCTGGTAAACAATCTGTTTCCAAACTGAAGCGTAGTTCTTCATGATGTTTGGACAGTATTTTTCAACGATAGGTTTAATATCGATAAGACAACCAGCACCCTGGAATTTTTCAGAGTCTACTTCAACGAGGTCTGGAAGGTCTCCAGAAGCGATAAGTACACCAATCTTCTGGTCTTTATCACCAACGAGGATATCCCAAGAGAAAGTTACACCGAATTTTTCTTCGATCCACTTGTAGTCTCTGTTGTCAGCAGGTGGCTGCTGTCTCTGCTGAATAGTGAAAACAGAAATGTTCATCTTCTTTGCAGAAGCTTTGTTTCCACAACTGAATGCGCCAAAGCTTAATGCAACTAAAGCTACGGCAGAAAGTACTTTAACCAATACTTTTTTCATAAAGTCCTCCTTTTTTGAACTTTAACTTTTTAAGGTATTATAATATTAAGTGTCAAACAGTCATAAAAATACAACTATATAATCGACTTTTTTATATTAAAGTCTCATTTTAAATCGTTTAACAAGAAAATTCCCCTATTTTTTATACAAAATTATCAAACAATATGTTATTATTATATAAAAATAGAGAAATATATGAGCATGGAATTCAACAGATTTTCCCGCTGCAGTGATACAACTCCCGCAATAATCAACAGCAGTAACCAGCCTTTCGCAGCAATGCATCATCACACTGAATATGAACTGTTTTATCTTGATAAAGGCACTACAGATATGATTCTTGGTGGAAATAATATATCATTAAAGACAGATGACATTATTTTCATTACTGCCGGCACAGATCACTTTTTCTATAATCAGAGTCAGAATTTTCATTACTACTCCATTGTTTTTAATCCTTTTACCTTTGGTTCAGAAAATGATGCTACAAGAAAGATTTTTAACGAAGTAATCATAAATCAGGAAATTTATTTAAGTAATCAGCTGGAAGAAAAATTTGAACCGGTTTTTGCCGCCCAGAAGACAAATATGCTCAGTAAAGATTTAATGCTTAAAAGTCTTATTTTTGAAATCTTTACTTTTATTCTAAACACAAAACAATATGCGCCTCTTCCAAGCTTTATGGAAAATGATACAAACAAAAAATCCATAAGTCAGGGGCTTAAATATATCAGAGAACACTACATGGAAAACATCAGTCTTAACGATCTGCTGAATTCCACAAACTACAGTAAAAGTCACTTTATAAGATTATTTAAATCCAGCACCGGCATGAATTACACCGACTATCTGAACAGATTTAGAGTTGAACAGGCTTGTAAAGATCTGGTTTATTCAGATAAAAATATTACGGAAGTTGCTACAGAAAACGGATTTAACAATATTCAGTACTTTTCTAAAATCTTCAAAAAATATATGGATTGTACTCCAAAGCAGTATCAGAAAAAATGGAAAGCAAGAACAAAAAAGGAGGCTGAATTAATCTAGCCTCCTCTTCCAAAATAAAACTGTAAATTAGATGTTTGTAAGACTTTCAGAAATACTAAAACAGTTATCACCAATCTTTTCAATCTGACGAACAAGGTCAATATAAACAAGTTCGGCTTTAACATCAGCACCACCCTCAAGACGTTTGCGGGCAACTTTCTTAAGATCTTTACGGAATGCATCAATTCCATTTTCCAGTTCTTTAGCAAGCTCAAGTTTTTCTGGTGTAAGCTGTGTATTAATGTTTCTGCGGATAAACTGCAGGAACTGTCGTGCCAGTTCAACATATGGCAGCATTCTTTCCATATCTTCTGCAGGATAAACCATTTTCTTTTCAATTGTACGAGCCAGCAGCATAGTTGTTGTATAACAGTGGTCAGACATACTTTCCAGTTCGTCTACAATCTGAATCATAGAAGAAATGTGATTCAACTGCTTTTCTGAAAGAGAAAGATGTTCACACTTAACCAGATAATGAGTAATCTGCTCATGCATCTGGTCAACATAATTTTCTTCTGACGAAGAAGCTTCCATATTTTCTTCAATAAAGCTTTTATCTCGTTTTGTACAGCCAACCTGAATACGGTCAAACATATTGGAAACAATGTCTGTCATATCAGCAATAGCTTTTTCTGCTGTAATGATATAAGTTGCAACGCTTTCTTTTCCCAATGTTTCTGAGAATTCCAGTCTGTAAATGCCGGACTTATCTTCTGCCTTATCTCTAACAATAAGACGGGAAAGTGCACAAAGCTGATTAACCAGTGGAAGCATAACAACTGTAGAAAGAGTTTTGAATACTGTGTGAAGCATTGAAATACGAATTGCAATATTTGCAGGATCAGCATGCCCCGGAGTAACCAGTTCAACCAGTTTGAGGAATGGCTCAAAGAAGATAAGTGCCAGAACCGTACCAAATACATTGAACAGAACGTGAATTACAGCAGAACGTTTTGCATCGGCAGAAGTTCCCATGGCAGCCAGAACGGCATCAATTGTAGAACCAATATTACTTCCTAAAGTCATGGCAGCAGCCATCGGCCAGGTAATCAATCCATTGTAAGCCATTGTAATTACGATGGCAGAGAAAGCAGAAGAAGAATGAAGCAAAGCAGTAATCAGAATACCAATAATAAATCCGATGATGATTGAAATGATGCCCATTTCCTGCATACTGAAAATCCAGCCCATCTTTTCCAGCTGTTCTGGAGCAATTGTAAACAGGTCTGAAAGTCCGCTGAGTCCGAGGAACAGCATACCGAACCCCATTACAGCTTCACCGATATTTGTGTATTTATGTTTTCTGATTATTGAAAGGAAGTATCCAAGACCAAAAAGTGGAATAGCAAAGGCAGAAATTTTGAAGTTGAATCCGAAGATAGAAACAATCCAGGCAGTAATTGTTGTACCGATATTGGCACCAAAAATTACACCAACCGACTGGGTCAAGGTCATCAGTCCTGCATTAACGAAAGTAACAACCATTACTGTTGTTGCTCCCGAGGACTGAATAATCATTGTAACTACCATACCCGTAAGCAAACCAATAAATCGGTTTCCTGTAATAACACTCAGAGCACGCTGAAGCTTTTCTCCAGCACTTTTCTGAACACCGTCGCTCATAAGTTTCATTCCATAAAGAAGAAACCCGAGACTACCAATAAATTCCAATATAGGCGTTACAATACTCATAGACAAGAATATACACTGAAAATCCTTAGAAATTCAACATACAAATTCCCTAGAATGGAAAGTTATATATAGTACAGTTTGATACTTATGAAGTTTTCCAGTAAAATAAAACCAATGAAAAAGACAGTTTTAGTTTTGCTTGCGGCCGTTGTTTTAATGCTCTCTGCTGCGGGTTGTAAAAAAGACAATACAATTATTCTTGATGAAAATACAATTACTTTAGAGCCGGTTTTTACAGAAAATCCTGTTCCTGCTGTTTCTAATCCCACCTGGCATTTAACCAATAAGCGTCTTTTTGTTCTTTTTGGATATGGCTTTAATGATGAAAAAAATAAATCCCTGATTCTTGAAAAACTTGGCGAAAGTTTTGGCATGGATGAAGACGGCGGACTTATTTATCCTGTTGTTTATCCTGATGATTTCAGACACAGCGGAAGATATTTTGTTTCTGATTTAACCGCTATGGTAAATGATTCAGACAAAGAACTTGCTGGAGTTTTAATTCTTGGTGCTCCGGATAATACAAATCTTGCCATTGCCCGTATTCAGGATTTCTGGAATCTGGAAGAACCTTTCCCTATTATTGCACTTTTTCCACAGGATGATACTCTGGGTATTGAAGCTACCTGTGATATTGTTATTGATGTAAAATCTGATATTTCTTCTGACTCTTCTCTTAAAGAAGAACAGGATTTAATTGTCAGTGATGCCCCTGCTATTGTAGAAGCAGCTGCAAAATATATGATTAATCTTCAGGGAACTCTGGATAAGAATAAATCTCTGCAAAAACATGTTACTCAGATGTTCAAAAACAAAACTGTACATCATTACCAGGATCCAGAAACAGGGTTGCCTTCAATCAATCACTTCATTATTAACTAATTACTTATGCTGGAATTAATTCAACAGAAAAACTGTCTTGTGGGCAGTTTGGATGCTATTTCTCAATTAGCAGTAAAGGAAAACGCCCGTATTCTCACAATTTCTGACTCTCACGGAGACTTTCAGACAGTAAAATCTATTGTTCTGAATTATGGTGAACACTGCGATTTGCTGGCTTTTTGCGGGGATGGTGCCAGTGATATCGTTCAGCTTTTGATTTCGGCGCATAATGACGAAGAACTGCAGAAAAAACTTCCGCCGGTACTGGCCTTTGTACAGGGGAATTGCGATCCCTACGAGCTGGACGCTGCAATTTCTATTGGAGCAGATCAAAACTCCACTATTCTGCAATTCCCCCCAAGACAACTGCTTACCGTAAATGGTCAGAACCTTCTGATTGTTCACGGACACGAACAGGGAATTGGCTGGACTTATAATAAATTGGGATTAGAATTGCAGTACTCACAGGCAAAACTTGCACTTTACGGACACACCCACATTGCTCATGAACACCTGGAAGAAACTTATAAATTTGTAAATCCCGGCAGTTGTTCCAGACCAAGGGGCGGTCAGCCGGACGGTTTTGCAATAATTACTGTCGGAAAAACTTTTACAGACACTGCCTTTATTAAAATAAACAGGGATGGCACTTTCTCTTCATACCATCCCATTTATTAATTAAGAAGTTTTGAAATGCATATCATGACCAGGATAAACCATTGTTCCTGACTTAACGATTTTCCATACTTTACTTAAACTTTGCTGCAAAGTATCTTCATCTCCGCCGTACATATCTGTTCGTCCATAAGCTCCGTCAAACCAGGTATCACCGGAAATAAGGACTTTTTCTGCCTCGTTATAAATACAGATTGAACCGGGAGAATGTCCAGGTGTATGAATTACAGTCCACTGGGAAATTTCTTTTTTTATTTCAGCAAAGGCAGGCATTTTTACCACATCAACCTTTTTAAACAGATTATCCAGAGTAAGCTGGTCTTTCAGTAAAAAATCTGGCAGGGGCTGTTTTGAAATTTCCTCTAATATCTGATTCATTCCAAAGCTCCCCAGAATAGAAATATTCATTGGCCCCGGACCATGATCCAGTTCCTTTTTTTCTGCTTCATGAACAGCAACAACCGCAGCAGGAAAAGCCTCTTTTATTTCTGCTATTCCCGTAACATGATCAAAATGAGTGTGGGTAAGAATAACCGCAATACATTCCAGTTTTTTTTCTTTTAGATAATTTACAATTTTACCGGAATCTCGCGACGAAGCCGAAGCTGCAGGATCTACAACAAAAACTTTATTTCCACAAACAGGCACTACCAGAGAATTAACCGACAGGAAACCCGAACGAATAATATGAATATCTTTCATAAGCACAGTATAAAACAAAAACGCCACTAAGCAAAATCATAAAATCTGCTTAATGGCGTTCTGATAATCAAATTAATATTGTAAAAAATATAATTAGATGTTTCCGAATGGTTCTTTATCTGCTGCGGCTTTTTCTGCGGCGGCAAGAGCAGCTGCATCTTCTGCAGACATTTCTTCTTCTGTAATAGAAGTTTCAGAAACTGGAGCTTCGTAACCGCTGTCTACATCAGCTGAAATTGTTTCTTCCGAATCTTCATTTTCTGTAAGTGATGCATCTGCAGAATCTTTCTGGCGTGAATAGCTAACAGCAAGCTTGCGTCCTCTGTAGTCATAGCCATTCAATTTGTCGATTGCTGTCTGAGCATCTTCTGTGTAAAGCTGAACAAAAGAATAGTTAGCAAGAACTTTAATATCACCAATTCTATCGCGATCAAGTCCAACTACAGCCACAAGAATACCAACTAAATCTCTTGGATAAACACGGCGGTTTTTACCAATGCTGATAAAGATTGAAGTTGCTTTATCTTCTGGAATTTCTACGCGTGGATGACGTGGTCTTTCTTCTTCTACAGCAACTGCAGAAACTTCTGCTGCTTTTTCTACGCGTTCATTTCTATTTGATTCTCTTTCGTTACGAATTTCGTTGCGTACTTCACGGTTGTCGCGACGGTTTTCGTTACGATTTCGATTGTTTTTTCTGTTGTTTTTGAAGTTTGAAGATGAATGATAATGTTTCAAAGCTTCTTTAAGAAGATATGCAATAACATACTTACGGCGAGTCAAAGGAACATTCTTTTTATAAAGTTTGATTAAATCTGTAAGAATGTCGATATCTTCTTCTGATGTAATTTTTTCAACTGCATTCTGAAGGAATTCAGCTGTTTTCTCCTCGTCGATTTCAAAGTCACGGTTATAATTGTTGTAACCCATAAAAAAACTCCTTAAAAAAATTTACTGCAGTCTTGCTGCGTATCCGGACCCAATTTTCTCAAAACCCGAACGAGATAATAAGGGTTGAAGGGTCTCTGGTAAAATAGTATCTGGCAATAAAATCCATTTTACTCCCCGTCTTTTTAATTCAGAAAGGCACAAAGAAAAAAGCTCTGTTCCGATTCCTAAACCACGGAAAGTCTCAGGAACAAAAAGGCCTGTTAAGGTAACTACCTTTTCCTGATTAGTTGTAACAGGAGATGCTGTAATAAAACCGGCAAAATCTTCTGACAAACTGTTGCAAACAAACCCCATCTGATTATTGGTATCAGCTCTTTCGAACTGCTGGTGCCACATGTCATAAAGAATAGAAATTAATTCTTCCGGAATATTCTGTTTATTCTCCCTGAAAGAGGCGGAAACCTGACTGAGAATTTCTTGTTTATGTTCATCTGACGAATACTCACTGAATGTAAAATCATCATGAATAAGAGTTTCATCAGACTCTGGTAAATAATCCAGTTTCTCCAGTCCCCAAATTTCACGCAAATCGTTGTACCATTGGTTGATGTAACCGGTCATTATTCTGTTTTTATATAAATGCCAGCGTTTTTCAACTTCAGGATAATCTTTTAATATAAGTCTAAAATTCCTGAACACCCCCCTACCCGAATGAAGTACGTTCTGTAACTCTTCTTTTGCTATTGGTGAATAAAGTGCGTTTACAAAATCTTCACGAAGTTTAAAACCATTAGCAGAAGTCCATTCTGGTAATTCATAATATTGCTCAGAATCTCTGACAGCCCCAGTGTTTTCATCTACTTTTACTAAAGCACCAGTTTTTGCATCTACAAGGAATTTTTCTTCCTGATTATCAAGCGCTGAAAGAATATCACTAATAAGACTGTCAGTTAATTCAAAAGTCATAATACTATTGTATTACAATTCCTGACGAGTTGTAATAGTTTTATCAATAAGTCCGTATTTTACTGCTTCATCTGCATCAAGCCAGTAATCGCGTTCTGTATCTTTTGTAACCTGTTCCAGTGAAGTACCAGTTTCGTCAGCAATAATCTTGTTTAATTTAGCACGGATTTTTTCCATATCTTTTGCATAGATTTCAATATCAGTAGCAACACCGCGCATTCCACCAAGTGGCTGATGAATAAGATAACGGCTGTTTGGAAGTCCAAGACGACGAGCTTTTGGAGCTGCAAGAAGAATAAGAGTTGCAGCAGAAGCAATAAGTCCCATACCAATACAGTAAACAGGGGCTTTTACAAAACGAATCATATCAAAAATAGCAAAACCTGCATCTACATCTCCACCAGGTGAATCAATGTACATGTAAATTGGCTTTTCTGAATCATCAGTATCAAGAATCAACAACTGGCGTGCAATTGAATCTGCAAGTTCTTTGTTTACTTCGCCAGTAAGAATAATCTGTCTTGTTTTAAGAAATTTTTCTGAAAACTGTTCAGGCATTTTCTGTTCTTTTTTTTCTTCTTCATCATCATTTAAAATTGAAGAAACATAAATAGATTTCATGTATACCTCTCTATAAGCGGGTAAAATTTTTCTTACAGTAAATATAATAAAATAAAGAACAATTAACAAGAAAATCCACTTTATTTCCGATTATATTAATATGAAGAAAATATTATTTTTAATGCTGCTTCTCTCTTTGGGAAATTTTATTTTTGCACAGGAAGTTTATAAATCAAAAGTTACCGCTTCTTATTATGCGGAAGATTTTCATGGAAAACGAACTTCCAATGGCGAAACCTTTAATATGAATTCTTTAACCTGCGCCCATAAATCACTGCCCTTTAATACGGTTTTAAAAGTCACAAATCTGGCTAACGGAAAAACCGTTCAGGTGCGGGTAAATGACAGAGGTCCTTTTGTACTTAACCGGGAAATTGATCTTTCAAAAGCGGCCGCCGTACAGTTAGGTATGATTGGAACAGGAACTACTCAGGTTCGTCTGGAAATTGTAAAAAAAGGACCAAACACAAAACTCAGTAAACAGACCGCCGCTTCTGCCAGTAAAATTATGACAAAACGGTTTGGTGCAGACTGGAATAAAACTGCCTCAGGTTCTACGGGAAGTAAAACCGCAGTCAGTTCTACCACTAAAAAAATTGCACCAAAACCAGCCGGAACCAGATGGGACATTCAGGTAGGAGCCTTCAGTTCAAAGGAAAATGCCACAAACCGTGCCAGAGCTCTTACAAAAGCAGGATTTTCCAATATTGTTTTTCAGAAAAAAGATGAAATAATCAGGGTTGCAATTAAAGACGTTGCAGCAGAAGATTTACCGGAAATTGAAAAAAAACTTCAGGAAAAAGGTTTTACAGAATACACACTTCGTCAGCGAAATAAATAAAAATTAATTCTTTAATGCATGATTATATGCTATAATTCTTAATAATATTTATTTTTGGAGTTTATTGTATGAACGATTCAGAATTGGATCCTGAAATTGCCGCTCTTTTAAACAGCACTTCTTCATCTATCTCTATTGATGACATTAACGAAATGCCTGATGCAGACAATAATGGGTTTAATCCAGCCTCCCTGTTGGACAAAAATTCCACAAATCCTAATCAGACAAGTCGTGGTTCTATTCATGATGTTGATCTGGCTGTAAAAGCATTTGCAAAAATTGAAAAACCTAAGAATGAAGAATCATCAGGTGTTTATGATGATCCAAAATATTATAAAACTGCATTAACCGGAGAAAATGCTTCTGCACAGCGTGTTCACCAGGTTCTTTCTAAGTATTTAACTTGTCAGGATCCTAAAGACCGTGCTGTTTACCGTCAGCAGATTATTACCTGTTACTGGGAATTACTCCGCGGTATGGCTCCAAAAATGACAGATTTATCTCTGCCAATGCCAAAAAGAATGTTAATGCGTTTTGGTGTTTTACTCCCTTCTCTGTTCAAATCAGAAAGTAAAGAATTCTTCTCCCGAATCATTTATGAAAATAAAACTGGTGAACCAATTCTTTATGTTGATGAATGGTTTAAGGAAATTGCATCTGGTCGTATGAAGAACTCTATGACCGATGAAAATAAAGCTCCAAGAAAAGCAAATATGACTGCCGATGAAGCCGCTTCTGCAGAACAGTCTCGCCTTATGCAGCTTCAGTCTAAAAACTCCGGTAAACTCCAGAGTTCCGAAAATATTTTAAGCATTAAAGAAAATGAACGAATGATGCTGGAAGGTGAATTAAGAAACCGTATTGATATGCTTTTACAGCATTCTCCAATTATCGGTCTTGAACCTCATACTCAGGGACTTTCTGAAAGTCAGCGCAAACTGCTTCCAGAAATTACAGACTTCCTCCACCGTATTTCTAAAAATGATAAGGAACTTTCTAAAGCACTTCTGGAATATCAGGAAGCTAAAGCAGTATTTGATAATGTTCAGAATAAACTTTCTGATGGTCCACAGGTTGTTCATGTTGACTCTGATGCAGTTAATACAGAGTTTGATACTATCCGTCAGATGGCAAAAATGACAATTGGCCGTCGTGGTAACCAGTTCCCTGTATTTACACGAGAATTCTATCACTGTACAGAAAATGGTACAGGTACCCGCGAAAATGTAATTGAGGTTTTACGCTGGATTGAATCTATTGATCCTGGTTGTTTCCACCGTATTCATAAAAATATTCCTAACCGAATTGTTCCATATGTTTGTCTTGTTCCAACTTATGGTGACAGAGGTTTCTGTTGGGAACCATTTGACCGTTACAATCGTGTAACCAGCCGTGGACGAATTGTAGTTCCAATGTATCCAAAAGATCTTAAAATTGCCGTTCTTACAGCAGTTGCAGATTTGCGCTGGCAGGTTGCAAAGGAAAAAGCTTCTTACTACTGGATGGAAGAAGGTTTAACTGGTCAGTATTTCCAGCATGTTGAACAGAATAAACTTAAAGGCGATGTAAAGGAATTCTTTATTGAAGACTATATTCTGTGGATGACAAAGGAATCTACAGGTGTACAGAGACTTGATAAAGATGTTCGCGGTATCTTCTGGCGTAATATGCCGTTCCCTAAAGAACTCAAAGAAGACTTACGCAGACGTTCTTTAGTTTATGATGAACTTTGTAAGAAAGATGCTAACCGTGAAATGAGTGACGGTTATTGATGTATTAAAATACAAAAGACACCAGAAGAAAATTCTGGTGTCTTTTTATTTAACCTGAATTGTAAATTTATTCTATTCCAGCATACCGGCAGCAGCTTCCAGGGAATTGTCAAACAAAGGCTGTTTTTCTGCTCCTACAAACTTACCGATAATATCTGCTCCACTAATGAAGGTTGCCAGTGAACTTCCCAGTGAAGACAAAATAAAAATTAAAAGAATACGAAGAATTCTGTTTTTATAAATTCCCTTAAATGAAATATCATCCTGGAGAGTTTCCATATCAGCAACTTTTGGCTTGCAGATTACTGCCTGAACAATTGCCGTAACAAAACCACAGCCAATAAACGGACACAGAGAAGTAATTGGAGCACTAACAAAAGCAACAATTACAGTAACAGGATGACCTGCCGCAAGTGCAGTAAGTAATGCAGCACAACAACCATTCCACAACACCCAGGAAAGTACCATATCTTTACCCAGCTGTGTTCCACCGTAAATGAAACCTGCAACAATCAAACCTACTATAGCTGCAGGAATAAGCCAGCCAATAAGTTTTGAACCGAAGGATTTTTTTGGAGTTGCGGAAATTTCTTCCATATCATCGGTTGGTTGATTTGCTGCCAGTTTTTCAAGATTTTCCACAACCCCATCAAGATGTCCGGCACCAAGAACTGCAATTACGGAGTTTCCGGGAGCTGCCCAGATTTTATTTGCAAGATAAAGATTTCGTTCATCAATTAAAACCTGCTTTACTACAGGCATATAATCAGCAAGTTCATTCATCATGGAATCCATTTCGCTTTTTTCTTTGATTCCTTCGATATCTTCCTCGCTCATTTCTTCTTTACTGAAGGCGCTGGAAATAAGTGCAGCCAGAAGCTTGCATTTTCCCCATAAAGTATTTTTACCCCAGGCACGCTTAAAAGTTGTCTGAATAGGACGGTCAGCAAGAACAACCGGAATTCCTAATTCTTCTGCAACTTCCATTCCCTTAAGCATTTCTGCACCAGGTTTTACCCCAGTATTCTGTCCCATTCTTCTCTGAAAAGAAGACAGTACAAGATTTGCCATAAGCAGAAAGCCCTGATTATTTTTCAGAACCTTTACAATATCAAGCTGACTATATTTTTCTGGATTCTTAATTGAATCTGCACGTTTTTCATCAAGTTCAACGGCAACACAATCAGGCTTTGTTTCACGGATTACAGCTTCTACTTCCTTCATACTTTCTGCCGAAACATGAGCTGTTCCAATGAGAGTAATAGTTCTGCCGTTTAAATTTAAAATTCTCTGAGTTGAAGTTTCCATTCCTTCGCTCATAATCCAAGACTCCATTCTGCAAGACGATATTCAAAGAACATAGGTGCCTGCATGTTTGTAACTTTAGTGTAGTATTCGTTTGCAGCTTCCATAGAACCATTTACTTCATAATAAAGTCCCATATAGAACTGCATTCTACCTTTCTTTGTATTATTATCAATTTTCTTAATTTTTCCAAGAAGGTTTGTTTCTGCATTTCTTGAATAAGTGTCGCAGAATAATCTTACTAAATCATATTCTACAGAATCTCTTTCAAGGGTTTTAAGCAGCTGTTGAAGTGATTTTTTTGCTTCCAGCTGATTTCCCTGCTTAAAGTAAGTAATACCAGACAAAAGTTTGTAGCACCAGTTTTTACTGTATCCATAAGCAGCATCAAAATATTTGCGGGCCTGTTCAAAATTTCCAAAATGATATTCCAGCATAGCAGTTGATTCATAGGCATAGTAATATTTTGGATTTGTTTTGATTACCATACGGTAGTTTTCAAGAGCTTCCTCAAATTTTCCCTGTTCGTCATAACAACCTGCACGGTACGCATAAGCCAGGAAGTAAGATGGATCTAAATCAACACAAACATCCCAGGCTGTAATTGCTTCTGAATATTTTCCCTGTTGTGCAAGATAATTTCCTAAATCAAGATAATAAATATAGTTAGCAGGTTCATATTCAATTGCCTGACGGGTAAGTTTTGCAGCTTTAGCATAATTACTTTCTTCTGCCGCAAGTTTTCCCATAAAAGCAAGAGCAGCAGAATTTTCAGGATTACTGTCCAGAATCTGCTGAGTTGTATTTCTGGCACTCTTTAAATCATTAGTAAAATATGACATCTGGGCAAAACCATAAAGTGCATCTTCATTTTCAGGTTCTGATTTTAAAGCCTTTTTATAAGATTCTTTTGCCTGTTTATATTTTTTATTCAATGCATAATCTTCACCTTCCATAATATTAATGGAAGCATTGTATGGATCTCTTGCAAGAATCTGTTTTGCAGCAGTTTTGTATGCAGATGTGTCCCCTTTAGCACGGGCAACCATTACAACCAGTTCCTGTGCATCTTTGTGGTTTGGATCTATGGCAAGAATGGCCTGTGCCACGGACAGAGCGTTATCATAATCTCCGGTAGAAACATACAGTGAAGCAAGAACCATTTTAAGGTCTAAATCACCTTCCAGTTCTGCAGGAAGAGTATCAAAAAGTGCAATTGCATCGTTGATTTTTCCTGCTTTCAGTGCAGCCTGTAAATCTTTTGCAAACTTAATATTTGCAGGATCTTCAGGTTCAGGAATAAACTCTGGTTCAGAAATAACTTCTTCCACAGTAGTTTCTTCTACTTTTTCCTCTGTATTTTCCTTCTCTACTACAGGATTTTCTGGTTTTTCTGTTTCAGGGTTTTCTACTTTTGTAGCACCACAACCAGCAAGAAATATTACAGCCGCTGCAGCCGCTACTGTCAAAAAGCAAATTTTTTTCATTTTTTAATTCCTATTCTATGCGCTAATAATATCTATACTATAGTTGAAATTCCCTCAATCATTTACTAAACTATGGAAATAATGAGTATCCGTGCAGTTAGAAAAGGTTTAGGGCTCTTCATCGTCGATATCGTTATTATCATCGGCATTTTTGTCCTTCAATTTAGAACAGATTCAAATATTATAGAAAAAATCGGAAATCTACAAATCTCTTTAGAAAAAGCCGAAGAATCAGAAGAAATCAATAACGATAAATCAGAGCCAGAAGAAATTCGTCTGCAGAATAAAATGCAGGTTAGTTACAACGGCCTTAATTTTAACATTAACGAACAGGCTCCTGCACAGATTCAGCTTAAAGGAAAAAAAGAGCCTCAGGATGCACAGCTAGTTTCTTACTCAATTGCAAACCTTTCTGCCAGCTTTGAATTCTCAAACAATGTAATGCTTTTGTTTGAACTTTCTGATGAAACACCAGAAGCAGCCTTATCTGTAAATGCAATTCTTCCATCAGATGTTACATACTTCTTCCTTCCATATAATTTTGCTTACAACATGAACATTGTTCAGGATGAAGGAAAACGGGTAATTCTTGATGCACAGAAATTAACCTGGAGCTTTACAACAGATACTGTTCAGGATGGTTATATCCGTTTCAGCCGCAAAGATACACTTGCCCGCTACACAATCTTTGATAATACAAAGAAATTTACATTTGAAGATTTGCTTGAAGTTGCTGCCGGTGCCCCAGATGTATTCAAAGCAACAATGGACAGCTTCAAATCTAATCTGGTTACTTCTTTCAAATCTGTATTGTCTGAAAATAACTTTACAGAAAAAGCAGTTGTTGCTTACGTTGCGGCTATGGCTGAGTCTGGTAAATACCAGCAGGCAATTGATGAAATTCCTCAGAGCTACAAGAAGAGTACCCAGAGAACTTATCTTTCTGCACCATTCTTCAACAACCTTGCAAAAATGCAGCCTTCACTGGAAAAAGCATATACCGGCGATGTTGTTATTCTTTCCAGAGCAGCAACTTCCGGTTCTCTTGATATTTACACTACAGAAAACTTTGCCGCTCATCTTTGTATTTATCCTGACAGAGTTGGTGCTACAAAGATTCTTGAAAATGCAGCCTTTGCAGATATTAATAACTGTTCACTGGCACAGATTACGGGAATTATTAAAGCTTATATTGAATTAAGCACAATGAATCCTGATTATGCAAAAATCCTGCAGCCAGTTATTGAACCTTGTTTACAGAAGATTACAGATTCTTGTAAATATGATAATGAAGTACTTACAATTTCTGAAAACGATACATTCCTTTCTGTTGTACAGGCAGTAGAAACTGGTGCGGTAGTTCTCCGTTATGGTGAAATGATGAACGACCAGACTTATGCTAATGCCGGAAGAGTTATCATCAACTCTTACATGACAGGAAGCAACTCATTTGACTTAAGAACTCTTTCTAACCTGTATCCAATTCTCTGCTACGACAACTGGTACTACCCTCACCTTGCTGTAATGAAGACAAAAACTTCTGCTTATGCCTGGGCATGGACTTGTGCTAAAGAAATTAAGTGGGAAAAAGATGCAGAAAATACAACAACACTTACAATCGACTTCCCAGAAGGTCTTACTCACTATGTAATGTTCAAAGGTATTACACCATTTGAAACAATCTACATTTACAACATGGCATTCCGTACAGACCCTCGTTTCGAAACATATAACTCTTCTGGTTATGTTTACAAAGCAGATACTGCTACTCTTCTGTTAAAATCTAGACACAAGACAAGATTCGAAACAGTACGTATGACAAAAACTACAAATTACGTTCCTAAGTCTGTAAATGAAATTACTGCAAATGCTCCTGCTCCAAAACCAGCAGCATCAACAGCAAAACCTGCAACTACAACTCCAGCAACTCCTAAACCTGCTGCAACAGGCACAACTCCTGCTGCCACAACAACTGGAACAACTCCAGCTGCAGGAACTACTACTACTCCGGCAACAACTACACCTGCTGCAACAGGTACAACTACAGCTACAGGAACAACCCCTGCTGCAAATACAACTCCAGCGGCTCCTAAACCTGCTGCTACAACTCCTGCTAACGGAGCTGCAACAACTCCAGCCACTAACACAACACCTGCTGCCACAACTCCAGCAAGTACAACTCCTGCTGTACCAGCCGCAAATACAACAACACCAGCAACAAGACCTGCTGCTGCAAAACCTGTAAACAAAACCTACAAGGTTGTACTTACAAGTGCACCACAAAATGTACGTTCATTAATTCCAATTTTGAAAACAATTACAGGAAATGATTCTCTTGGTGCAAAGGATATCAGAAACTTGCCATTAACATTAAAGACTGATGTTCCTGCAGATGAA